>NZ_JCANUT010000026.1:0-48848 GCF_059569095.1 Propionivibrio pelophilus DSM 12018
AGTACCTCATCGCCCCCTGGATCAGGATCTGGCACTGGATCAACGCCGCCCTGATCCTCACCCTCAGCGTCACCGGGCTGAGCATCCACTTCGCCGACCCGGCCCTGCCGCTCGTCGATTTCGCGCTGGCCGTGCGCATCCACAACACCGCCGGCGTCCTGTTGATTCTCGCCTACCTGTTCTTCGTCGTCGCCAACATCGTCACCGGCAACTGGTGGCAGTTCATCCCCAAGCCCCCCGGCATTTTGCAGCGCATCCTCCGGCAGGCGCGCTGGTACGGCATCGGCATCTTCCGCGGCGAACCGCATCCGCACGAACCCTCAAGGGACGAACACTTCAATGCCCTGCAGGCCGTCACCTACTGGAGCGTCATGTACCTGCTCCTGCCGGTGATTCTGCTGACCGGGTTGATCTACCTCTACCCGCAGTTCGCCCCCGACACCCTGTTCGGCTTCGACGGGCTGCTGCCGATCGCCTTGCTGCACTACCTCGCGGCGGTGGCCCTGCTGCTCTTCCTGCTCTCGCACATCTATCTGGGCACCACCGGCAAGACCGTCGGACAGATGTTCAAGATGATGATCACCGGCTGGCACGAGCACTGAGGCCGCACCGGTACCGACCAATTGACCTCATAGGAGAAACGAAATGAAAGCATCCCTGATCCTGACCGCGGCCGGCCTGTCAGCCACCTTGCTCAGCGCGCCGGTCCAGGCCGTCGATGTCGCGGCCGCGGAAGCACTGGCCAAGAAGGAGGGCTGTCTGAAGTGCCACGCCATCGACAGGAAGAAGGACGCCATCTCGCTGAAGGACATTGCCACGAAGCACGCGGGCAAGGCGGACGGCGAAGCGAAGATCCTGGCGCAGATCACCACCGGCCAGAAGGTCAAACTGGAAGACGGCACGGAGGAGGAGCATAAGACCGTCAAGTCCAAGGATCAGGCCGCCATCTCCAACATGATCCAGTGGATACTCTCGCTGAAGTAGGCCGTCTGAAGAATCCATTGTTTCTCCTGACGGGCCCCGTTTCGGCGGGGACTGTCCTTTCTCCGGGATCATTCGGGGGCGGTATCCCATCGTGGAAACACGAATTCACCTCGCCGGGGGCATGCGCTAGAATCCGCCGCTTTGAGGCATTTAAGCCAACACTGCATCGAAGGCGCCCGTGTCCAGTTCCGAGAATCCAATCAGTGTCCATTGCCAGCGCATCCGGTTGACCGGGGTTGTCCAGGGCGTCGGTTTTCGTCCGTTCGTCTGGCGCCTGGCCAAGGAATTGCGCCTCACCGGCTGGGTGCGCACCGACGCCAAGGGGCTGGAAATCGAAGTACACGGGCCGGGCGGGCAGATCGACAGCCTGGTGGACCGGCTGCGCCGCGAGGCCCCGCCGTTTTCACGCATCGACTCGGTGCAGCGGCGCCCTGCCGAACCGGACGACATCGCCGACGACTTCGCGATCATCGACAGCCTGGGCGGACGCACGGCGACGATGATCGGGCCGGATACGGCCGCCTGTCGCAATTGCCTGGCCGACATGTTCGATCCGAAAGGGCGGCGCTGGCGCTACGCCTTTACCAGCTGCACCCATTGCGGGCCCCGTTTCTCGATTTGCCACGACCTGCCGTTCGACCGCGAGCGCACCAGCTTCCGGGCGTTTCCGGTCTGCAAGAAATGCCGCGGTGAATTCGAGCGCGCCCATGACCGGCGGCTGCATACCGCGGGTATCAGCTGCCCGAAATGCGGTCCGCAACTCGCGCTGCTCGATCCGCTCGGGAAGCCCATCCACGGTGATGCGCTGGCCAACGCGCTGGCGCTGCTGCAGGAAGGGAAGATTCTGGCCGTCAAGGGCCCGGGCGGCTTCCAGCTGATGTGCGACGCGCGCAACGTGGAAGCGGTCGCCGCGCTGCGCGTGCGCAAGCGCCAGGCGGCGCGGCCGTTCGCGGTGATGTTCGCCAACGCGCTGTCGGCAACGGCCTGCGTGCACGTCAGCGTCGGCGAGCCGGGGCTGCTGAATCTGCCGGAGCGGCCGATCATCCTGTTGCGCAAGCGCCACCGCTGCGACGCCGCACTGCCGGGCGTGGCGCCCGACCTGGCCTGGCTCGGGGTGATGCTGCCGGCGTCGCCGCTGCATTACCTGCTGTTCCACGAGGCCGCAGGCCGGCCGGAGGGCACAACCTGGCTCGACCGGGCCGAGGAACTGGCCCTCGTCGTCACCAGCGGCAACCCGGCCGGCGAACCGCCGGCGATCGGCAACGCGGAGGCCCTGGAGAGGCTCGCCGGGATCGCCGACGCCTTCCTGATGCACGATCTCGAACTCGCCACCGGCGCCGAGGACAGCATCGCCTGTTCCGGGCCCGGCGGACTGCAACTGGTGCGCCGCTCACGCGGCTACGCGCCGCGTTCGGTCAAGCTGCCGTTCGCCACCGCGCCGATTCTCGCCGTCGGCGCCCACGACAAGAGCACGGTCTGCGCCACGCGGGGCAACGAAGCCTTCCTGTCAGCGCATCTGGCCAGTCTTGTCGACGTGTCCTCGACGGAGGCCATCGCCCAGGCGGCCAACCATCTGCTGCAACTGCTCGACGTTGCGCCCTCGCTGATCGCCCACGATCTCGACCCGCGGAGTCCGGCAACGCGTCTGGCTGTCGCGCTGGCGGAAGAGCGCAGCCTGCCGTTGCTGGCGGTGCAGCATCATCATGCGCACGTCGCGGCGATCCTCGCCGAGCATCACGTCGAGGGACCGGTTTATGCGCTGGCGCTCGACGGGTTCGGCGTCGGCAACGACGGGCAGCCGTGGGGCGGCGAATTGCTTCGCGTCGACGGCGCGTCGTTCGCCCGACTGGGACATCTCTCCCCGCTTCGGTTCTGTGCCGGCGACCCGGCGAATGGGCAGCCCTGGCGTCTGGCAGCAGCCGTCCTGCACGCCCTCGGACGCGGCAGCGAAATCGAGCGCCGCTTTGCCACGCAGCCCGAGGCGGCCCAGGCCGCGGCTGATCTGGCGGGCGGTGTCGGCGTGCAGCCGACGACGAGCCTGGGCCGGCTGCTCGACGCGGCGGCGGGACTGCTCGACATCTGCCCGGTGGCGCGCTTCGGCGGACAGGGCGGGCTGCTGCTCGAAGGCCTGGCCGAACGTCAGGGCGAGGTGGCGCCGCTGCCCGGCGGCTGGCGCATCGAAGCCGGCTGCCTCGATCTGCTGCCCCTGTTTGACGCGCTGGCCGACGAGAAGAACGCGCAGCACGGTGCGGCGCTGTTTCATGCGACGCTGGCCGCGGCACTCGCCGAGTGGCTACTCGCGGTCGCGCCGGTCGGCACGACCGTGGCCGCCGGGGGCGGTTGCATGCAGAACCAGGTTCTCGGACGCGGGTTGCGCGACCGCCTGGGCGAAGCCGGTTTCCATCTGATCGAGGCGCGCCGCATTCCTCCCAACGATGGCGGCATTGCCCTCGGACAGGCCTGGATCGCCCAGCACGCGCTTCACGGCGCATCCTGTCCGCCTGGATAACCGGGGTTATTCCGGTCGCTCTGTAAACAAGGTGGCGCCGGACATCCGTTCACCATCACGATGAAAGGCCAACCGCAATGCACAGCATTCCCAAGGTGATGAAAGGTGTCCAACTCATCGGACACGGCGGACTGGACAAGCTGGCGTTCCGCGAGGATATCCCGGTGCCGGTTCCGGGGCCGCGCGATGTACTGATCAGGGTCAGAGCCGCCGGGGTCAACAACACTGACCTCAACACGCGCATCGGGTGGTATTCGAAGTCGAACGGAGACAGCCGTGACGCGGGATGGACAGGCAGCGCCATTCAGCTCCCCAGGATTCAGGGCGCCGATGTCTGCGGGGAAATTGTCGCCATCGGAGAGGAGGTCGAGGCCTCGCTCCTCAACAGGAGAGTGCTCGTCGAGCCGTGCCTGCGAGAAGTCGGCGGCAAGCTGCTGGATCAACCCTGGTATTTCGGCTCGGAATGCGACGGAGGTTTTGCGGAATACACCGTCGTCGCGGCAAGGCATGCCCACCCGGTCGAGAGCGCACTCAGCGATATCGAACTCGCATCGTTCCCCTGCTCCTGCTCCACGGCGGAAAACCTTCTGACCCGGGCCGGGGTCGGTCCCGGGGACATCGTGTTGGTGACGGGGGCGTCAGGCGGCGTCGGATCCGCGGCCATCCAGCTGGCCAAGGCGAGGCGGGCCAAAGTCATTGGCGTAACCTCGACGGAGAAGGCGGCGAAACTTATGAGCCTTGGGGCCGATCGGACCGTCACAAGAAAAGATGACCTTCCACAGGTGCTCGGGAAGAACAGTGTGGATGTGGTGATCGATCTGGTGGCTGGCGAGCAGTGGCCAAGCCTGCTGGAGGTACTGAAACCTTTTGGCCGGTATGCCGTGTCGGGTGCTATCGCGGGTCCGTTCGTGCAACTGGACGTCAGGACGCTTTACCTGAAGGACCTGAGTTTTTTCGGTTGCACGGTTCTTGATGAACCAGTATTCCCGAGGCTGGTCAAGCGAATCGAGGCTGGCGAGGTTTCACCGGTGGTCGCCGGGACGTTTTCTCTACGCCAGATAGCCGAGGCGCAACAAGAATTCGAGAGGAAGCAGCACGTCGGCAAGCTGGTGATCGAGATCAGCGGGGTTAACGCGTAACAAAGGTTGGCTTGTAGCCGAGCGCCAGGCGAATCCGCTCGGCCACCCGTTCGGCGTCGCTGCGGCTGGAGTACGGGCCGAGATGGACGCGGTGGATGCCGCCATTGACCTGGATCTGGATGCCCTCGCTCAGCCAGTCGAGCTCCCGCGCCAGATGCGAACGCAGGCTCTCCGCATTGTCGGCATTGGAAAAGGCGCCCAGCTGCAGGAAGAGGCCCTTCGATCCGCCGTTGACAGTATCGGCGGGTTTTGTCGCTGCCGTTCCGTCGACAGCCAGCTGCGTCATCAATTGTTCGAAGTCGTCATGGTCCGCCGGCGGGGCCGGAGACTTTGCCGGCAGCGGCGCCTGGCGCGCGTCGGCGTAGAGCGGGGAGGTCGGTTCGGTTGGCAGCACGGCCTCGACTTCGACCTGCGTGCTTCCGTTGTTGACGTAGCCGAGTCGATGGGCCGCGGCGTAGGAGAGGTCGATGATCCGGTCGGCGTGGAACGGGCCGCGGTCGTTGACGCGCACGACCACCGACCGGCCGTTGCCGACGTTGGTGACCCTGACGTACGACGGCAGGGCCAGCGTCGGGTGTGCGGCGGTCATCGCGAACATGTCGTACGTTTCGCCGATCGAGGTCTTCTGGCCATGGAACTTCTTGCCGTACCAGCTGGCGATGCCGCGCTGGCGCACGGGCTTCAGGCGGGTGTTCGGCACGTAGGATTTGCCGAGGACTTCATAAGGGCGGTTGGCAAAGCGGTGCAGCGGTTCCAACTGTGGCTGCGCGTCGGGAATGTCGTCGAGGTGGTCGGGAATCTCGTTGCCCGGACCGTCGTCCTTGTAATAGCCTCCGCCGCGTTTCTGGACGACCGTGGACTTGCGCTCCGTCGAACGGGCCCCCGAACCTGAGTCGCTTGTTCGCGTCGGCTGTCCGCCGCATCCCGCGAGGACCAGCAGCAGGCCCACGGCGGCAATCCGCATACCCCATTGCGCGCGTTTCATCTTTCGTGCCTCACTGCCTGACCAGCATCCGGTGCGAGTGGATGCTCATCAGGATGCCGACGCCGAGGAATAGCGTCACCAGCGCCGTGCCGCCGTAGCTCATGAACGGCAGGGGCACGCCGACGACCGGCAGGATGCCGCTGACCATGCCCATGTTGACGAAGGCGTAGGTGAAGAAGCTGAGGGTGATCGAACCGGCCAGAACGCGCGCGAACAGGGTCGAGGCATTGGCGGTGATCATCAGACCACGGGCGATGAGCAGCAGGTAGAGCGCGACGAGGATGCTGTTCCCGACCAGCCCGCGCTCTTCCGAAAACACGGCAAAAATGAAGTCGGTGTGCCGTTCAGGGATAAATTCCAGGTGCGTCTGGGTGCCCTGCAGCCAGCCCTTGCCGAACGGCCCGCCGGAACCGATGGCGATGGTCGACTGAATGATGTGGTAGCCCGACCCGAGCGGGTCGGAGCTCGGGTCGATCAGTGTCATGATGCGTTTGCGCTGGTAGTCGTGCAGCATGCTCCAGATGAGGGGCGCGGCAGCGACACCGCCGGCAAACATGCCGAGGATGATTTTCCAAGGCAGTCCGGCGAAGAAGATCACGTAAAAGCCGGCGGCGCCGACAAGCAGCGCCGTACCGAGGTCCGGCTGCTTGGCGATCAGCGCGAAGGGCACAAGGAGCAGCAGCCCGGCGACGGCGTAGTGGCGCAGGCGCAGCGTAGCCTCGTATTTGTGGAAGTACCAGGCGAGCATCAGCGGCGTGGCGATCTTGAGAATCTCCGACGGCTGGATGCGGGTGATGCCGATCGATAGCCAGCGGCGGGCCCCGTTGATCTTGATCCCCATGAAGAACACCAGCACCAGCAGGACGATTCCGATCAGGTACAGCGGGACGGCGAAGCGCATCAGCTTTTGTGGTGGCAACTGCGCGATGAGCCACATGACCACGATGCCGACGCCCATGTTCATCAGCTGCCCGGCGGTCCGGTTGCTCGCGTAGGCCGTCGCGCTGTAGATGGTCGCCAGGCCGAATGCCATGATCACCAGGGTGATGGTCATCAGCGGGCCGTCGATGTTGCCGACCAGCCTCCTGTGGAAACGGCGCAGCCAGTGGTGCTGCTGCTGGATTATCGGATTAGTGTTCATCGCTCTCCAACGCCGCTTCGTCTTCCTTGGCCGCCCCGAGGGGGGATTTCCCGAGCAGGTGGTAGTCCAGCACCATGCGTGCGATCGGCGCGGCCGACTGGGAGCCAAAACCACCGTTTTCGACCAGCACCGCCAGGGCGATCGTCGGGCGATCAGCCGGGGCGAAGGCGACGAACAGCGCGTGGTCGCGCAGTTCTTCCTTCAGCTTGTGCGCCTTGTAGTCCGCACCTTTGAGGCTGAATACCTGAGCCGTTCCCGTTTTGCCGCCGGATACGTATTCCGCGCCGGCGAAGGCACGGGCGCCGGTACCTTCCTTGTTGACCCCGATCATCGCCTTCTTGATCGTTTCGATGTTCTGCTTCTTCCACGGCAGCACGCGCAGCGGCTCCGGTTCGATCAGGGTCTTTTCGCCGGTGCGGCTGTCGGTGATGTGCCTCACCAGGTGCGGCCGGAACAGCACGCCATCGTTGGCCAGCGCCGCCATGGCCTGAGCGAGCTGGATCGGCGTGTAGGCGTTGTAGCCCTGTCCTATGCCGATCGAGATGGTCTCGCCGCCGAACCACTTCTGTTGCTCGGGCTTGCGGAAGCGGCGCTTTTTCCATTCCGGCGAGGGCAGCACGCCGACCGACTCGCCCTCGATGTCGATGCCGGTCTTGCTGCCAAAGCCGATCGGGGCCATGAAGCGGGCAATGCTGTCGATCCCCATGTCATTGGCCAGCATGTAGTAATAGGTGTCGCAGGATTCCACTATCGACTTGTACATGTCGACCATGCCGTGCCCGCCCTTCTTGTCATCGCGGAAGGTATGTCCGCCGAAGGTGAAGGAACCCGGGTCTGCGATGGCCTGTGCCGGCGTGCGCTTGCCGGTTTCCAGCGCGGCCAGGGCCATGAACGGCTTGAAGGTCGATCCCGGCGGATAGGCGCCGTTCAGCGCGCGGTTGATCATCGGCCGGTTCGGCGAGTTGTTGAGCAGGTCCCAGTCTTCCGAACGGATGCCGTCGACGAACAGGTTGGGATCGAAGGTCGGCGTGGACACCAGCGCCAGGATGCCGCCGGTGGACGGCTCGATGGCGACGAGGGCGCCGCGCCGCTCGCCGAAAGCCTTCTCGGCGATTTCCTGCAGCCTGATGTCGAGCGTCAGGGTCAGATTGCTGCCCGGCGTCGGCGGCGTCCGCGACAGGTTGCGCACCGCGCGTCCGCCGGCGTCGATTTCCACCTTCTCGTAACCGGTCTGGCCATGCAGGTAAAACTCGTAGGACTTTTCCAGGCCGGTCTTGCCGATGTGATCGGTGCCCTTGTAGTTGGAGGATTCGCCTTTCTCCTCGATGGCTTCCAGGTCGTTCCTGTTGATCCGGTTGATATAGCCGATGGCGTGCGCCGCGACCGGCCCGCGCGGATACTGGCGGAACAGGCGCGCCTTGACCTCGACGCCGGGAAAACGGAAGCGGTTGGCCGCGACACGAGCCACTTCGTCGTCGGAGAGGCGGGTGCGGATCGGCAGGCTCTCGAACGAGCGGCTTTCTTCGAGCAATTTGCGGAAACGCCGCGTGTCCTTCGGCTGGATCTCGACCAGCTCGCCGAGTTTTTCGATGGTCGCATCGAGATCGTCGACCTTGGAGGGGGTGATCTCGAGCGTGAAGGCCGCATAGTTGCGCGCCAGGACGCCGCCGTTGCGGTCGGTGATGACGCCTCTGTCAGGGGGGATCGGTACGAGCGAGATCCGGTTGTCCTCGGCGCGGGTGGTGTAATACTCGTGCAGGGCAACCTGGAGGAAGGCAAAGCGTCCGATCAGCGCGCCGAACGCCAGCACGACCGCTCCGGCGGCACAAAACACGCGGAAACGGAAGCGCTGCAGGTCGCCGTCCTGGTGGGCTTGCGAGGTGGCACGAATCAACACGGAGGCAGTCCCGGAGGCGTCAGATCGGACGGTTGTCGTCGCGGTCGACCGGCCGGAACTGCGGCAGCAGCAGCACGAAGGTCAACGGCACCCACAACGCGGCGCCGACGAACGAACCGATGAAATAATCGAGCCCGGGCAGGACGATGCCCGGCATGGCCCGTGCAAGGTATTGCACGCCCTGGACGACAAGCAGCAGGGGAAGGACGTGCAGCGCCTGCTTGGCGAGCGGGAACCAGAGCACCCGTCGTCCAATGGCCGCGCCGGCGTACGCGGCGAGGACGTAGGCCAGCGCGTGCTGCCCGAGCACCCCGGCGTCGGCGACATCCATGATCAGTCCGAGCAGGAAGCCCGTACCCATGCCGACCCGGCGCGGCTCGCGGATGCTCCAGAACAGCAGGACGAGCGCGGTCCAGTCGGGCATCCAGGGCCAGGCGGAGGTCGGCAGGAAGTTCAGCAGCAGCGCGGCGAACAGGCTGAACGCGATGAACCAGGGGCGGACCGGCAGGAGAATTCGCGAGGAATAGAAGGTCGGCTGCATCCGCTCAGTCCTTTTTCAGTCGGCGCTTGGTCGTCGGCTTGGCCGGGGCCTTGCGGGCGGTGGGGGCTTTCAATTCCGACGGAATCGGCGTGACCTCGCGCGGGTCGAGGATCATCACCTCGCCGAAATGCTCCACCCACGCCAGCGGCGCGCAGTGGATGCGGGCAAAGGAGTACGCGGTATCGCGCTCGATATGCACCACCTTCGCCACGGGCAGGCCACGCGGGAAGAGGCCGTCGAGACCCGAGGTCACCAGCGTGTCGCCGTTCTGCACGTCGGCGTTGGCCGGCAGAAAACGCAGGTCGAGCTGGCCGTCGCCCAGCCCGAAGACCACCGAGCGCTGGCCGGTACGCAGGATCTGCACCGGAATGGCCTGGTCCTTGTCGGTGATCAGGGTGATTTCCGCAACGAAGGGGAAGACCCGCGTCACCTGGCCGACAACACCGGCGTCGTCGACGACCGGTTGCCCCGCCGACAGCTTGTCCTGCTGCCCCTTGTCGACAATCACCCGGCGCGAGAACGGATCGCGCGCAGCGTAGATGATCTGCGCGACCTGCCCGCTCACCTTCTGCCGTTCGCGGACGTCGAGCAATTTTCTCAGTCGCTCGTTTTCCGCTTCGAGCTGGCCGGTGCGCAGGATGGTTTCGGCGTTGACCAGTTGAGCGCGCTTGAGCTGCGCGTTTTCTTTCTCGAGACGCGACAGGCTGGAAAAATACCCGGCGGAATTCTGCAGGAATTCGACCGGCGCATGCGCCGCCTGCTGCAGGGGGTGGGTAAAGAAGGAAATGCCCTGACGCAGCAGTTCCAGCGTCTGGAAACGCGAATCGACGAACACCAGGGCCAGTGAGAGCATCGTGTAAAACGACAACTGCGCCAGCGGCGCCGGGCCGCGTTTGAAAAACGGAGGCGGCTGATGATCCATGCGATTCGGGGCCAGAAAGGCGGGCGGAGGAGAAATGAAACGGCGAGACCACGGGATTATCCCACAGTCCCGGCCGCCTTCAGCTGCGCTTCGAGAGGGCCAAGGAGGGTCAGTCCGTGGCGAAGATGCTGCCGAGCTTGTCCATGCGTTCGAGCGCCATGCCGCAGCCGCGCGCCACGCAGGTCAGCGGCTCTTCGGCGACGATCACCGGCAGGCCGGTTTCTTCCATCAGCAGCCGGTCGAGATCGCGCAGCAGGGCGCCGCCACCCGTCAGCATCATGCCCTTGTCGGCGATGTCCGCGCCGAGTTCCGGCGGCGTCTTTTCCAGCGCCGACTTGACCGCCGAGACGATGCTGTTGAGCGGCTCGGTGAGCGCTTCGAGGATTTCGTTGGAGGAAATCGTGAACTTGCGCGGGATGCCCTCGGCCTTGTTGATGCCGGAGACTTCCATCTCGCGCACCTCTGTGCCGGGGAAGGCCGAACCGATGTTTTTCTTGATCGACTCGGCGGTGTTCTCGCCGATCAGCATGCCATAGTTGCGGCTGATGTAGTTGATGATCGCCTCGTCGAGCTTGTCGCCGCCGACGCGGACGGAACCCGCATAGACCATCCCGCCGAGCGAGATGACGCCGACCTCGGTGGTGCCGCCGCCGATATCCACGACCATCGAACCGGTCGGCTCGGAAACCGGCAGTCCGGCGCCGATGGCCGCGGCCATCGGCTCCTCGATCAGGAAGACCTGGCTGGCGCCGGCACCGACCGCCGATTCGCGGATCGCCCGGCGCTCGACCTGGGTCGAGCCGGAGGGGACGCAGATGATGATGCGCGGGCTCGGCGAGAGCAGGCGCGAATCATGCACCTTGCGGATGAACTGCTTGAGCATCTGCTCGGTGACGGTGAAGTCGGCGATCACGCCGTCCTTCATCGGGCGAATCACGGTGATGGCGCCCGGCGCCTTGCCGAGCATCTCCTTGGCGCTCTGGCCGACGGCCTGAATCGTCTTGCGGGCGTTGGGCCCGCCTTCCATGCGAATGGCCACCACCGACGGCTCGTCGAGGACGATACCCTTGCCGCGCACGTAGATCAGCGTGTTGGCGGTGCCGAGGTCGATGGCCAGATCGTTGGAGAAATAACTGCGCAGAAAACTGAACATGCGTGTCTATCCTGAAAGCTCCGCCGAGGCTGCGGACTGCAAAACATTTATGATACCTTATAAGGCTTCCCGATTTCACATCTCACTGATTTCTCAGTCATGTCGCTCACTTTGGAACAAGTCCGGCGGGTTGCCCATCTGGCCCGGATTGAAATCAGCGACGCCGAGGCGGAAAGTACGCTCGGCCACCTGAATGGAATATTTTCCCTGATCGAAGAAATGCAGGCGGTCGATACCCGCGGCGTCGAGCCGATGGCGCACGCGCAGGATCTGGCGCAGCGCCTGCGCGAGGACCGGGTGACCGAGGTCGACCGTCGCGCGGCCTTCCAGTCGGTCTCGCCGGAAACGGAAGCCGGCCTGTTCCTCGTGCCGAAGGTGATCGAATGATCGAACGCAGCCTCTCTTCCCTCTCCCGGGCGCTGGCGGCCAAGGAAATTTCCAGTGTCGAGCTGACACAGCTCTATCTCGATCGCATCGCCCGGCTCAATCCGGCGATCAACGCCTACGTCACCGTCGATGCCGAAAAGAGTCTGGCGCAGGCCAAGGCTGCCGATGCGCAACGCGCCGCCGGCCAGGCCGGACCGTTGACCGGCATTCCGCTGGCGCAGAAGGACATCTTCTGCACCAAGGGATGGTTGACTACCTGCGGCTCGAAGATGCTCGGCAATTTTGTCAGTCCCTACGACGCGACGGTGATCGAACGGTGCAATGCGGCCGGTGCGGTCATCCTCGGCAAGACGAACATGGACGAATTCGCCATGGGGTCGTCGAACGAAACCTCGTACTTCGGGGCGGTGAAGAATCCGTGGGATACGGCCTGCGTTCCCGGCGGCTCGTCGGGTGGTTCGGCCGCGGCCGTGGCAGCGCGGCTGGCACCGGCGGCGACCGGCACCGATACCGGTGGCTCGATCCGCCAGCCGGCGGCGCTGTGCAACCTGACCGGTCTCAAGCCGACGTATGGCGTGGTCTCACGCTACGGCATGATCGCCTTCGCCTCTTCGCTCGACCAGGGTGGGCCGATGGCGCGCTCCGCAGAAGATTGCGGGCTGCTGCTGAATACCATGGCCGGCTTCGATGAACGCGACTCGACCAGCCTCGATCGCCCGGCGGAAGACTACTGCCGCGATCTGGAAAAGCCGCTGGCAGGCCTGAAGATCGGCCTGCCGAAGGAGTTCTTCGGCGAGGGCTGCGCGCCGGATGTGATGGCACTGGTCGAAGCGGCAATTGCCGAGTACCGCAAGCTCGGCGCCGAAACCGTCGAGGTCAGCCTGCCGAACATGAAACTCTCGGTACCCGCGTACTACGTGATCGCGCCGGCGGAGGCCAGTTCGAACCTGTCGCGCTTCGATGGCGTCCGTTACGGCTACCGCGCCCCGGAGTACACCGACCTTAACGACATGTACAGCAAGACCCGCGCGCAGGGCTTCGGCGCCGAGGTCAAGCGCCGCATCCTGATCGGCACCTACGTGCTGTCGCACGGCTATTACGACGCCTACTACCTGCAGGCGCAGCGGATCCGCCGCCTGATCGCCAACGATTTTGTCGAAGCCTTCAAGCAATGCGACGTGATCATGGGGCCGACCAGTCCGACGACGGCATTTCGTCTTGGTGAAAAAGCGGCCGACCCGGTGCAGATGTACCTCTCGGACATCTACACCATCGCGGTCAACCTCGCCGGCCTGCCGGGGATGTCGATTCCTTGCGGTTTCGCCGGCGCCCTGCCGGCGGGTTTGCAGATCATCGGTGATTATTTCAGCGAAGCACGTCTGCTGAACGTGGCGCACCGTTACCAGCAGGTGACGGATTGGCATCAGCGGCAACCTGCCGCGCTGGACTGATCCGCGTCGATGAAACGGTTTCTCGCCGTCGCTGCGCTGTTTCTGCTGACGTCCTGTGCGACGCAGGAACCGGTGTCGTCGTCCTCTGCGGAAAGCCAGCCGATTGCCGAAGCTCCGCCGGCCTCCAGGAGCACGGCGCGCAGCGACAAGCTCGAATCGCAACCGCTCAAGTATCTGGTAGGGCGTAAGCTCAAGCCGATTCCCGACAAGGAGCTCGATGTCCGTACCCGCTGCGCCTTCAAGGATGTGCAGGGCGGTCGCGGCAGCATGGATCTGCAGGTGACCAAGGCCGAGGTCAAGCGTTTCGTCGCCGAAGTGACGATCCCCAAACAAGGCGTATGCCGCTTCGACATGAAACAGTTCGAGCAGACCGCGCGGATGCCGAACGTCGTCCTGAACGACAAGGGCAGTGCCTGCACGGTGCGCATGTGGGAACAGGGAAAAGGTGTCACGGTGGCGTTCAACAGCTGCCAGGCCCGGTGCAGTGGCGATGCGTTCAGCTATCTCTGGCCGATTCTGGTCGATACGCGCAGCGGCCGCTGCGCTTGAATAGTGAGTAACAAGCGATGAAACAGTGGGAAGTGGTGATCGGCATCGAGACGCATGTGCAGCTCTCGACGCAATCCAAGATTTTCTCGGGCAGTTCGACCGCCTTCGGTGCCGAGCCGAACGTGCAGGCCAACGCCGTCGATCTGGCGCTGCCCGGCGTGCTGCCAGTGCTCAACAAGGGCGCCGTCGAGTGCGCGATCCGTTTCGGCCTGGCCGTTGATGGCAAAGTGGCACCGAAGTCTGTCTTCGCGCGCAAGAATTACTTCTACCCCGATCTTCCCAAGGGCTACCAGATCAGTCAGTACGAACTGCCCGTCGTGGTCGGCGGCAAGGTGGCGATCCCGCTCGGACAGGGCGATGCGGCAACCGAAAAGATCATCAACCTGACGCGCGCCCATCTAGAGGAAGATGCCGGCAAATCGCTGCACGAGGATTTCCAAGGCAAGACCGGGATTGACCTCAACCGTGCCGGCACGCCGTTGCTCGAAATCGTCACCGAGCCGGACATGCGTTCGTCGGCCGAGGCGGTGGCTTATGCCAAGGCATTGCACGCGCTGGTGCGCTGGATCGGCATCTGCGACGGCAACATGCAGGAAGGCTCGTTCCGTTGCGACGCCAACGTCTCGGTGCGGCCGGTCGGGCAACAGGAATTCGGCACGCGGCGCGAGATCAAGAACCTCAACTCCTTCCGCTTCATGCAGCAGGCCATCGACTATGAAGTGCAGTGGCAGATCGCGCACATCGAGGACGGCGGCCGCGTCGAACAGGCCACCGTGCTGTTCGATCCCGACACCGGGGAAACGCGCGCCATGCGCTCGAAGGAAGATGCGCACGACTACCGCTATTTTCCCGACCCCGACCTGTTGCCGCTGCTCATCGATCGCGATTGGATCGAGCGCACCCGCGCCGCGATGCCGGAACTGCCGACGGCGAAGAAGCAGCGTTTCATCGCCGATTACGGACTGTCCGCCTACGATGCGACGATGCTGACAGCCTCGCTCGAGGTGGCCGATTTCTACGAGGCGACCGTGGCTGTTGCCGGCAAGGCCGCAGCCAAGCCGTGCGCCAACTGGGTCATGGTCGACCTGGCAGCGCGTCTGAACAAGGACGGCAAGGAACTCGCCGATTCGCCGGTTTCGGCGGCACAACTGGGCGGCCTGGTGGCGCGCATCGCCGACAACACCATCTCCAACAACATCGCCAAGAAGGTGTTCGAGGCGCTGTGGAGCGGCGAAGGCCAATCAGCCGACGAGGTCATCGAGAAGCAGGGACTCAAGCAGATTACCGATACCGGGGCCATCGAGGCATTGATCGATGGCGTGCTGGCCGCCAATGCGGCGATGGTTGCCGAGTTCAAGGCGGGCAAGGAAAAGGCGTTCAACGCGCTGGTCGGTCAGGCGATGAAGGCGACCAAGGGCAAGGCCAATCCGCAGCAGGTCAACGAACTGCTGCGCAAGAAGCTGGGCTGAGTTTGCGTTGAATCGCGGCGCACGCCGCCGGGCGGGCTAGCGGACGCCCCGGCGCCGCTGCAGATCGAGGAAGCGGGCACGATCCTCGTCGTACTTGGCCTGAATGGCGCCAGTTTCCTTGTGCTTGGCCTCGATGATCGATTGCTGGGCCCGGATCTCGAATTCCGTGTCGAGCAACCCTTTCTTGACTTCCGGTGGAAGCGTCTTTTTCTTGTAGAACTCCGCTTCGTCCTCGAACTTCTTGCGCCGGACGCGGATTTCGGCGATGCGGGTTTCTGCCGCCTTGATCGACTTGCCGATCTCGTCCAGCGCGCGTTTGCGCATGGTCTCGATGTCTGCGACGTTGGCGTAGGTATTGAGCAATGCCTGATCCTGGCGCTGCTGTTCCTTCAGGCGCGCTTCCTCTTCCTTGCGCTGCGCTTCTTCTACCGCTCTTTGCGCACGCTGTTCGGCTGTCAGCGGCGCCTCGACTTCCCGCACCGTCTGTCCTGTCTGCCCCAGTTCCCGGTAGGCGCGGCCGTAACAGGCACGCGGAAGTGTATCGCCGCAAACCTGCTTGCCGGAGGCGTCCACGCAGCAAAAAAAACTGCCGCCGCTACCGGTCGCCGGCGCGCCCTCCGCCGCGGTCGCCAAGGCGACGGCGGCACAAAGGCAAAGACGCTTAACGGCTATTGGCCACACCATAGTTCTGGCGATAACGCGCGACGGCGGTTTCGTATTCGGAGAAGTCCGGGCGTTGCCGCAAGAAGGCCATCAGGTCGTCCAGCGTTGCCACGGCGACGACCGGAATGCCATAGTCCTGCTCCACTTCCTGCACGGCGGACAGTTCGCCTGTTCCGCGCTCCATCCGGTCGAGTGCGATGACGACGCCGGCCGGCTTCGCGCCGGCTGCGCGGATGATCTCCACCGATTCGCGCACCGAGGTGCCGGCGGAAATCACGTCGTCGATGATCAGGACGCGGCCGGCCAGCGGTGTGCCGATGATGTTGCCGCCCTCGCCGTGGTCCTTGGCTTCCTTGCGGTTGAACGCGAACGGCAGATTGCGGCCGTCGCGCGCCAGCGCTAGCGCGGTGACGGAAACCAGCGGAATGCCCTTGTAGGCCGGGCCGTACAGCATGTCGATGGTGATGCCGCTGGCCTGGATGGCCTTGGCGTAGAATTGCGACAGGCGGTCGAGTGCCGCGCCGTCGTTGAACAGGCCGGCGTTGAAGAAGTACGGAGAAAGCCGCCCTGCCTTTGTCTTGAATTCCCCGAAACGCAGGACGTTCTGCGCGAGGGCGAACTCGATGAATTCCTGACGAAAATCCATTGAAGAACTGCCTTGTTTATATGATTTTTGTGGCCGCGAGCGGCCCGGAGCGGCTATGGTACGCATCATTACCCTAAATCTCAACGGCATCCGCTCAGCCTGGAGCAAGGGCGTCACTCCCTGGCTGGCCGGACAGTCCGCGGATGTCGTCTGTCTGCAGGAACTGAAGGCGCAGCTCCCGGACATGTCGGGCGAGATGCGGGAGCCGGAAGGATTTCATGCCTTCTATCACTGCGCGGAAAAGAAAGGCTACAGCGGGGTCGGCCTGTGGTGCCGGAAGGAACCGGATGACGTCATCGAGGGTGTCGGCGACCGCGAGTTCGACGCCGAAGGCCGCTATCTGCGCGCCGATTTCGGCAATCTCTCGGTGATTTCGCTCTACGTTCCGTCCGGATCGAGTTCGCCGGAACGCCAGGAGGCCAAGTTTCGCTTTCTCGATCTCTTTTTCCCGCATCTCGTCGACCTGCGCGCGACCGGACGCGATATCGTCATCTGCGCCGACTGGAACATTGCCCATCAGGAGATCGACCTGAAGAACTGGCGGTCGAACCGGAAGAACTCGGGTTTCCTGCCGGAGGAGCGCGCGTGGATCGGTCAGGTGCTCGACGCCGGCTGGGTCGATGCGTACCGGGAACTGCATCCGGAGGCGACCGAAACCGCCTACACGTGGTGGTCGAACCGTGGACAGGCTTGGGCGAAAAACGTGGGCTGGCGCCTCGATTACCAGTTGGCGACGCCTTCGCTCGCGGAGAAGGCAATTGCAGCAACGGTTTTCAAGGACCGGCGTTTTTCCGACCATGCGCCGCTGACTATCGATTACGCGATCTGAGATCGATACGCGGTTGCCGTTGCAATTGCATCAGAACGACAAATGATTCTGCCTGCAAAGCCGGTTTTACATTGATTCGCGCAGCTAATTTGGATAACCTGAAAGGGCGCGATCGCCGAATGGCGCGGTCCGGTTTTTCCACATATGCGATGAGGTGTCCTATGTCCGAAGTGTCCGATTTCCCCAGCAACAGCAAAGAAAAACTCGTTTCCGACATGAAGGTCGTCGTATCGGATGCCGAGGAGATTCTGCGTGCCACGGCCGGCGTCGCCGGCGACAAGATCGGCGAACTGCGCGAGCGCATCCTGGATCGCCTGCACGACGCCAAGATCCGCCTTGCCGAAGCGGAGGAAATGCTGCTCGACCGAACCAAGGCAGCGGCTCGTGCCACCGATGATTACGTCAATGACAATCCGTGGCGCGCCGTGGGCATTGCCGCCGGTGTCGGGCTGTTGCTCGGCATTCTCATCGGCCGTCGCTAGATCGGCAGGGAATGAGAGAGAGTCAAGGCGCGGAGGCAGGCGGGCTGTTTTCCGCGCTGAGGAATATCGCGGTAACGCTGCTGGCGACCGGCCGGACGCGGCTGGAGTTGTTGTCGAATGAACTGGAGGAGGAAAAGCTCCGTGCCGTCCGGCTGCTGATGGCCGCGCAAGGGATGCTTTTCTGCTTCGGACTCGGAATTCTTCTGGTCGTTGCCTTTCTATTGGCGCTCTTCTGGGAGCAGCGGCTGGCCGTTCTCGGCGTTTTTGCGCTGCTGTTCCTTGCGCTCGGCGGGGCGTGCCTGGCCGGTCTCCGACAGGCCGCGCGCCGTCCGCAGAAACCCTTTGCCGCGAGCCTCGCCGAATTACAGGAAGACCTGCACCAACTGAGAACCATGGCCGGACATGAACCGCCAACTCGATGAACTCTTGCTCCGCCGTGGGCGCCTGATCGAACGGATCGCCAGCCAGCGCGAGGTGCTGCGGCACGATTTCGTTCCGGTAGGTCACGCGCTCGGCAAGGTCGATACGGCAGTGGCTGCCGTCCACTCCGCTGCCGCCAGTGTTCGGCGCCATCCGGTCATGGCGTCGGCGGCCGTTGCCGTGCTGTTCTGGGCCAAGGGAAAATCGTTGTTGCGCTGGGGCGGGAAGGCGTTTTCCCTGTGGCAAAGCTGGCGCCTGATTCAGGCGAGCGTTGCCGAGTGGGGCGGTCGCGTCCGCATGTGAGGATGTGAACGCGCCGAACGCCGGAGAGAAAACGGACGCGGAGAAAGCCGCCGACGGCTTCGTTGCGCGCCTGCTTGGCTCGCAGAAGCGACAGGCGAATGATCTGCTGGCGGATCTGGTGCGCATGCGCGGGTTGATGCCGCTGCTCATGAAACATCGCAACGGCGGGAGCTGGACCCGCCAGGAGAAAGCGGAGTTGCTGATGCAATTACGCATTCTGTCTCGGGTCTCGCCAGCCTTGCTGTTCCTGCTGCTGCCCGGATCGGCGCTACTGCTTCCCGTTTATGCCTGGTGGCTTGATCGCCGGCGCCGCACGCGTACGATGTCGATCGACAAGTACCGCTAAGTCATCCGTCTTTCCAGATTCCCTGGGCAAGCAGCTGTTTCGTCGCGGCCTCGGCCCAGCCGCGGTTGGCTGCGGGGCTGGCGGGACTCGGGTGCAGTACCTTGCCGATCCGGATGCCCATTCCCGCGAGCGCCACGGCCGCGCGGGCTTCCGCGAATCCGCCGATGCCGACGACCCACGCCGGTTGCAATGCGCCGACGAGCTCTCGGAGATGGCGGTCGCAGGTGGCGTAGAGCGGTTCCGTCTCGGAGGCCGGCAGTTTGTCGGGCGTGACGTTGCGTCCCTCGTCGAAGAAGGCCAGCGGACAGTAATTGGCTACGAAGTTTTCGGCAAAAAAGGCTTCAGCCGTGCCGAAGCGCTGCTGAAAGAGCCCCCACAGCCGGCGGCCGCTGACTTCCGACCGCGTACAGGCGAAACCTTCGACCGGCCGCTTCGGGTTTTCCTGCGCGGGCTTGTCGACCGGCGCGTCGATGCCCATCCAGTCGCGTGCAGCGGCGATCTCGCCGAAAGGGATGCCGCACTGCACCATGCCGAAGGGGCCGGGATTCATGCCGATGAAGACGACGTTTTTCCGCGAGTTTCCGAAGCGCTGCAGGTATTGCTCATGCGGTGCCCAGGCGTAATCGAGGGGGTTGTAGATGTGCGATACCGCGGTGGAGAAGCGCAACCGGTCGACGTCGTAGGCCAGTTTTTTTGCCGCAGCGATCAACTGGGCGGTGATCGGGTTTGCCTTGACCATCACGGGGTTCCTCTGGCGTTTTCGGAGAGTGAACGGAGCGGATTCTTCATCCACCACACCATGATGACGCCGGGCAGTGCGACGAGAATCGAGAAAAGGTAGAACGCCTGCCAGCCGATGCTTTCGGTCAAGACGCCGGCGACCGGGCTGACGTAGATGCGCCCGACGGCGGCTAGCGCGGAGAGCAGGGCGTAGTGGGTCGCGGTGAAGCGGCTGTTGCACAGCGCCATCAGCAGGGCGACCAGCGCGACGGTGCCCATGCCGCCGGTGATGTTTTCCGCGGCGACCACCGTGAGCAACAGGAAGTCGAGCGAGGCGGCCTCGCGCAGCGAAACGACGAGCCAGTCGAACGGTGGAACCGCGACGCTGCCCCAGGCGCCCTTGCCGAGTACCGCGATCAGGTAGAAACCGAAGTTCGAGATCAGCTGCAGGATGCCGAAGAGCAACAGGGCGCGGTAAAGGCGCAGGCGCAGCATCAGTGCACCGCCGACGATCGCGCCGAAAATCGTCAGCCAGATGCCGATGATCTTGTTGGCGATGCCGACTTCGGCCTGCGAGAAGGCCAGCCCCTTGATCAGGAAGGCCGTGGTCAGGCTGCCGGCGAAGGCGTCGCCGAGCTTGTAGAGGACGATCAGCAGCAGGAACAGCGCCGCGCCGGGCTGAGCGAAGTAACTGGCCAGCGAGGCATTGAGCGTCTCGAAGCGCACCAGGCGGGCGAACCACCAGGCCAGCGGCAGCGCAGCGGCGATCTCGGCGAGGACGAAGAGCAGTTGGATCCAGTGGTTGCCGCCGTCCGGGTCGAGCCCGAGGAGGAGCAAGACGCCACGGGCCAGGTAATAGCCGGCGAATACGCCGCCGAGCATGGCCAGGAAGCCGGCGATTTCCCTGCTGGCGCTGGAGGCCAGCGGCTTCGACTCGCTATGGACGGATGGCAGCAGGAACAGCGAAAGGGCGGCGGCGCCCCCCATGATCGTCCCCATCAGGGCGTACACCCGCGGCCACGACTGCCACTGGTCGGCCCAGATCAGTGCGATGCCGCCAGAGACGATCATCGCCAGGCGGTAGCCGAAAACGTGCAGCGAGGCGCCGAGACCGTGTTCGGCCTTGTCGCTGAGCACGTCCGCGCGGTAGGCGTCGACCACAACGTCCTGCGACGCGGAAAGAAAGGCCAGCAGCACCGCCCACTGGGCGAAAAGCATGGGCTGGCGGCTCGGCGAGAGGCTGGCCATGATGAACAGGACGAGTGCCAGACCACTCTGGGTCAGCACGACCCAGCCGCGCCGACGGCCCAGCCACGGCGGCTCGAAGCGGTCCATCAGCGGCGCCCAGAGGAACTTGAAGGTGTAGGGCACGCCAACGAGACCGAAGAACCCGATCGTCGCGATATTGACGCCATCGATCGCCAGCCAGGCTTGCAGCGCCTGGCCGGTCAGCGCCAACGGCAACCCGGAGGCGAAGCCCAGAAGAAGCACCGCCGCCAGGCGGTGGCTCCGGCTCAAGGCGAACATCCGCCTATGCCCGGCCGAGCCGGTAGAAGGCCAGGCTGCCGTTGAGATTCGGGTCGTCGGTGACCGGCTGGCCGAAGACGTCAAAGGCCAGGCGCTCGCGAATGACGATGCCGAGCTTGTCGCACAGCGCCTCGAAGTCGGCGATGGTGAAGAAGCGCACGTTCGGCGTGTCGTACCACTCGTAGGGCAGGTCTTCGGAGACCGGCATGTGGCCGGCGGCGATAGCTTCGCGATTCACCCGGTAAGCGAAGTTGGGGAAGCTGACGATGGCCTCGTCGGCGACGCGCAGCATCTCGTTGAGGATGCGCTCGGTGCTGTGCATCGCCTGTAGCGCCTGCGAGATGATCGCGTGGCTGAACGAACGGTCCTCGAAGCCGGACAGCCCGCCTTCGATGTCGATCTGGATTACGTCGACGCCGTTGCGGATGCAGCCGAGCACACTTTCATGGGCGATCTCGACGCCGTAGCCGGTGATCTGCTTGCTCTCGTTGAGGTAGCGCAGCAGGCGGCCGTCGCCGCAGCCGAGGTCGAGGACGTGTTCGCCCTCGGGAATCCAGTGGGCGATCACCGCAAAATCGAAGCGCTCGCGTTCCGTGGCGGTCATCGGCGTCATCGGGGTTCCGCGCGGTCTGAGGGGGGTCATACCTTGATGTTCTCCAGATAGGCGCGCAGGACCGCGTGGTAGTGCGCATCGTCGAGCAGGAAGGAATCGTGGCCTGCATCGCAATCGATCTCCGCGTAGGCAACGCGGCGACGGTTGTGCATCAGCGCGAAGACGATCTCGCGGGAACGCAGTGGCGAGAAGCGCCAGTCGGTGGTGAAGCTGGCGACCAGGAAACTGGCCCGGGCGCGGGCGAACGCCGCGGCGAGGTCGCCGCGGTAGGCGTAGGCGGGGTCGAAGTAGTCGAGCGCCTTGGTCGTCAGCAGATAGGTGTTGGCGTCGAAGAAGCCGGCAAACTTGTCGCCCTGATAGCGCAGATAGGATTCGACCTCGAAGTCGACACCGTAGCTGAAACTGTGCTCGCCGTTGCGCAGATCGCGGCCGAATTTCTCGTCCATCTGGTCATCGGAAAGATAGGTGATGTGCCCGATCATGCGCGCCAGGCGCAGGCCGCGCGTCGGCACGACACCGTGTTCGGCGTAGTGGCCGCCGTGGAAATCGGGGTCGGACAGAATGGCCTGGCGGGCGACTTCGTTGAAGGCGATATTCTGCGCCGACAGCTTCGGCGCCGACGCGATGGCGATGGCGTGGCGGATGCGCTCGGGGAATTCCAGCGACCATTCGATCGCCTGCATGCCGCCGAGACTGCCGCCGATGACTGCTGCCCAGGTGTCGATGCCGAGATCGTCGGCCAGGCAGGCTTGCGCCGCGACCCAGTCCTCGACGGTCACCAGCGGGAAGTCGGCACCGTAGCGCTTGCCCGTCTCCGGGTTGATCGACAGCGGTCCGGTCGAGCCATAGCAGCCGCCGAGATTGTTGACGCCGATGACGAAGAACCTGTTGGTGTCGAGCGGTTTGCCCGGGCCGACGAGGTTGTCCCACCAGCCGACGCTTTTCGGATTGTCGGCGTAGGTGCCGGCGACATGGTGGCTGCCGGACAGCGCGTGGCAGACCAGCACCGCGTTCGAGCGGGCGGCGTTGAGCGTGCCGTAGGTTTCATAGACGAGTTCGAACGACGGCAGCTGGCCGCCGCCTTTCAGCGCCAGTGGCGCGTTGCGGCAAAAGCGTTGCGGGGCAACGTTGCCGACGGAATTTTCGAGTGACATGACGTTCGTGCCGAAAAAACAAAAGCCCAGTCGGCTGTGAGGGGCGGACTGGGCAGTCTCCGCTTTAGCCGTATTTGTTGAGCGCCCGCAAGCTGATCGTTCAAATCGGCGCTAGTGGGAAGCGAAAGTACCGCCGCCTCCGGAAATTGTCAATTCGCTTTCGCTTCAGGCCAAGCCAAGGCAAAGCAAACCGCAGCTATGCGGCGCCAACGTCGGCAGGTGTGGCACGCGTGCGCTACTTGGCCCGCGAGAGCGGGGCAATGGCCAGCAAGACCAGGGTCTGGGCCAGGATCGCCAGCAGCGTCCGGAGCGGCAGATTGTCGTCTTCAATCAAGTCCTGCAAGGTCAGCATCGTTGCGATCCCCAAAAAACGGCACCTTATCCACCTTAGTCAGGGTACACAGTGCAATAAGTCACGCCGCGGCTTAATTGACCTTTCCGGTTAGCTGGTTTGTTGACTAGGCTTGACCAACTGAGTGAGGATTCGTTTGCCCGTTCCGGGGCATTCTTGTCGATGGAGGTGTGCGATGGGCGAAGAAGAGAAGTATGACATCCCGGCTCTTCGGGCGAAGATGCTTGCCCATCTTGGCGAGAGGGCCAAGGACTATCCAGAGGCGTTGGAACGGCGCTTCCCACGCATCCTCGCGAAGCTGGTGGAGGTGTGGGGTAAACCGGCGGCAGATACGTATCTGGACAGCCTGATGGTCTCGGATCGCCCGAATCGCCAGGGTTTTCCGTTTGATGTGGCGAGCGAGATCCTGCGCCTGTCGATGATCCACAGTACGCTGGACATCCAGAAGCCCGCGGCCGCGAAAAGCGGACAGGGTAGCTACAAAAGTGATTTCGACGACTTCGCCGAGCGGCGTTCGAGCCGCTGAGGTTAAAGGGTAATCACCTTCTGCGCGCGCGCCTTCGCCTCGACGATCCCCAGCATGTTACCGATCTCGCCGACCCGAACTGTGTCGATTAATCCGTAGTAATCGAGGCAGGTGCGGCAGACGATCAGCGGGATGCCCGCATTCGCCAGCGCCGCGAGTTCGGCGAGGCAGGGAGAGCCTTCGACGACCAGCTTGACCCCGTCCGCGTAGAAAAGGATCGCTTGCGGGTGCTGGTCGAGTTCGGCCAGCGTGCGCAGATAATTGGTCGCCAGCTTGAGGCGCAGCGCTTCGTCGGCGTGGCCGAGGCCGTACTGGTTGAAGACGAGCGCAGTGTGGGCGAAATCGTTGGTCATGGCGAGCCTCAGGCGGTGACGGTGATGACCGGCGCGCCGGCTTGCATGCGCCCGACCACGGCGGCCGAGGCGAAGCCTTGTGCGAGGAAGCGCGCCAGCACGTCGGCGGCGCATTCCGGTGCGACCGAGGCCAGCAGGCCGCCGCTGGTCTGGGCGTCAGCCATGATCCGGCGCAGCCAGTCGGGGACCTCGTCGGCGAAAGCGACGTCGGCACCGAAACTGGCCAGGTTGCGGGCGATGGCGCCGGGGCCGATGCCCTCCTGGGCGAAGCCGACGGCGGCCGGCAGCAGCGGCAGCTTGCCGGCTTCGACGAATGCGCCGAGTTGCGCGCCGCGGCACAGTTCGAGCAGGTGGCCGAGCAGGCCGAAGCCGGTGACGTCGGTCAGTGCATGCACGCCGTCGAGGGCGGCGAGTTCGGCACCGATGGTGTTGAGCTGCGTCGTGGTGTCGATCAGCTGCCGGTAACCGTCTTCGTCGAGCACGCCCTTCTTCATCGCGCTGCCGAGGATGCCGATGCCCAGTGGCTTGCCGAGGATCAGCACGTCGCCGTCGCGGGCGTGGCTGTTGCGCTTGACCTTGTCCGGATGCACCAGCCCGAGCGCGACGAGGCCGTAGATCGGCTCCGGCGCGTCGATCGAGTGGCCGCCGGCGAGCGGGATGCCGGCGCGGGCGCAGACGCTGGCGCCACCGGCCATGATCTGCTGGATGGCCTCCATCGGCAGCACGTTGATCGGCATGCCGACGATGGCCAGCGCGAGGATCGGCTTGCCGCCCATGGCGTAGATGTCGGAGATGGCGTTGGTCGCCGCGATGCAGCCGAAGTCGAACGGGTCGTCGACGATCGGCATGAAGAAATCGGTGGTGGCGACCAGTGCCTGCTCGTCGTTGAGACGATAGACGGCCGCATCGTCGGAGGTTTCGGTGCCGACCAGAAGGTCGGGGAAGCACTGCGTCTGCGGCAGCGCCTTGAGCATGTCGGCGAGCACGGCGGGGGCGATCTTGCAGCCACAGCCGCCGCCGTGGGAAAGGTGGGTCAGGCGAATGTTTTCCATGGGGGCCTCGTTTACAATCCGGCAATTATCCGACGTTTGTCCTTCCATGAAAAACCAGCTTGCCAGCCTGGCCGATATTGACCGCTTCTCCTGCATCATCGATGTGCGGACCCCCGCCGAATTTGCCGAGGACCACCTGCCCGGGGCGATCAACGCGCCGGTACTGAGCGACGAGGAGCGGGTTGTCGTCGGCACGATGTACAAGCAGGTGTCGCCGTTCGAGGCGACCAAGTACGGTGCAGCACTGGTGGCGAAGAACATCGCGCATCATCTCGAAACCCTCTTTGCCGAGAAGCCGATCAACTGGAAACCGTTGATCTATTGCTGGCGCGGCGGCAAGCGCTCGGGTTCGATGACCACCTGGTTTCGGCTGATCGGCTGGAAGGCCTGCCAGCTTCAGGGCGGGTACAAGGTCTATCGGCATCAGGTCCTGGAGCGCCTGAATGTGTTGCCTGGGCAATTCCGTTTCCTCGTGCTGGCCGGCATGACCGGCAGTGGCAAGACCCGGCTGCTGCGCGCGCTGGGCGGTCAGGGGGCGCAGATCCTCGACCTGGAAGACCTGGCCCGGCATCGCGGCTCGCTGCTCGGTTCCCTGCCGGGCGAGGCGCAGCCGAGCCAGAAGGGTTTCGACAGCCGCCTGGTGCAGGCACTGGAACAGCTTGATCCGTCACGCCCGGTTTTCGTCGAGGCGGAGAGCAAGAAGATCGGTCAGGTCCAGTTGCCGGCGTCGATGATGCTCGCGATGGCCGGTTCCGACTGCATTCGCGTCGAAGCGAGCATCGACGACCGCGTCGATTTTCTCTGCGATGACTATGCCACCTTGCTCGACGAGCCCGATCGATTCAAGGCGCTGTTGTCGTGTCTCGTCGAGTTGCATGGCAAGCAGGTGATTGCGCACTGGCACGATCTGGTCGATGCCGGGGCCAAGCCGGAGCTGTTTCGCGAGCTGATCGAGCGGCACTATGATCCCGCCTATCGGCGCAGTAGCCAGGGGTTGTTCAGGAAACTGCCGCAGGCCCGGCCGTTTCTTTTTTCCCCTGTCGCTCAATCGCTGGCGGCGGAAGCCTGTCGCTTGCTTGCCGATCTCGGCGACGTTGTCAGGTAAGTGGAGGATGTGAAATGGACACAGGAAAGATCACCCAGGTCGAAACGCGCTTGTACGCTGTTCCGCTCGCGGAAGTCCTCTCCGATGCGCGGCACGGCGATCATACCCATTTCGAACTGGTCACGGCGACGGTAACGCTGGATGACGGACGCCAGGGAACGGGCTACACGTACACGGGCGGCAAGGGCGGCCACGCAATCGCAGCAATGATCCGGCACGATCTCGCGCCGGCGCTGATCGGACGCGCTGCCGCCAACATCGACGAGTTGTTCGACTTCATGGAAGGGCATGTGCATTACGTCGGTCGCGGAGGGGTCGCGTCTTTTGCCATTTCCGCCATCGACATTGCGCTATGGGACATCCGTTGTCGCGCGCTGGAACAGCCACTGTGGCGGGTCGTCGGCGGTCATGCGAACAGCACTCGTGCGTATTGTGGCGGGATCGACCTCGGTTTCTCGACGGACAAGCTGTTGCGCAGTGTTCAGGGCTACCTCGACCGCGGCTTCAACGGCGTCAAGATCAAGGTCGGACGGGCCGAACTGGCCGACGATGTCGCGCGGGTCGCCGCCGTCCGTGAATTGATCGGGCCGGAGGTGACGTTCATGGTCGACGCCAACTATTCGATGAGCGTCGACCAGGCGATCCGGGCGGCGCAGGCCTTCAAGCCATACGGCATCTACTGGTTCGAGGAGCCGATCATTCCCGACGACTATTCCGGCTACGCGCGCATAGCGCAGGAAACAGGCATGCCTTTGGCGATGGGCGAGAACTTGCACACCCTTCACGAGTTCGGCTACGCCTTCGAACAAGCCAGGCTGGCGTATATCCAGCCCGATGCGTCGAATTGCGGCGGCATCACCGGCTGGCTGAAGGTCGCGGAACTGTCACGGCGTTATGGGCTCCCCGTTTGCACGCACGGCATGCAGGAGCTTCACGTCAGCCTGCTCTCGGCGCAACCGAACGCCGGTTGGCTCGAGGTTCACAGCTTTCCGATCGACGCCTATTCCGCCCGGCCGCTGGTCGTCGAGAACTGCCGTGCGGTGGCTCCGGACGAGCCGGGCATCGGTGTTTCATTCGATTGGGACAAACTCCAACCCCACCTCGTCAAGACGGAAGTGCTCGCTTAGGCACTGTCCGGCGTATCGGGCGGGTTTCTTCCCGAGCGGCGCTTCGGCGCCGACTTCGCCCGCTGCATGCGCGTCAGCCGGCGGCGGATCTCGTCGGAATCCATCCACACGTCGCTGCCCTTGAGGATCTTGCCGATCTCGCCTTCGGTCAGGAACGGGATGCAGATGCGTTCCATGACTTTCTGGAACCAGTTGCTGACGGCGACGATCTCGGCCTGCTGTTCGTTGCCCTTGCCGGCGAAGCTGCCGGAATAGATGTGGAACATCAGCTGGCAGTTGTCATGCACGATCAGCTTGTCGCCACAGAGGAAGATCAGCGCCGCCATTGAAAAGGCGCGTGCTTCGAGGATGGTCGCGACCCGCGCTTCGGAGGCGAGGACGTTGTTGATGATCTGCAGGCCGGTATTGAAGTCGCCGCCCGACGAATTGAGATGCAGGTAGATCAGGTCGGTGTCGCTGGCCGTGCGCAGCGTGTAGAACAATTCCGTGTAGTACTGCGGCTCGAGGATGTCGCCGCACAGGTAGTACGACACTTCGCGGATCGGCGACTGGCGCTCGTAGCGGATCAGTCCCTTGAACTGAATCACCTCGACGTCCGGTTCCTGTTCGAGGTCGTGACTGCTGACGCCCTGGCGTTTCATGATCGTCTCCCGGGATGGCTTGCTTCATTATGGGTTGCCCCGAACCGGGTTGCCAGTCGCTCAGGCCTGTGCGGCGTTTTCTGATATCTTCGTGCGGATGTCGAAACCACTTTCCGCTGCCGTCGCCGGGTTGCGCGACACGATTCCTTTGACCGTCGGGACGACGCCGTTCGCCATCATCTTCGGCACGCTGGTCGTCTCCGCCGGTTTGCCGCCCGAGGCGGCGCTGGCGTTGTCGACGATCGTTTTCGCCGGCTCGGCACAGTTCATCTCGATCACCCTGATCGGCGGCGGCGCGGCGCTGCCGGTAATCTGGCTGACCACCTTCGTGGTAAACCTCCGTCATGCCCTGTACAGCGCCACGGTGCAGCCGGTCACCAAGTCCTGGCCGCTGCCGTGGCGGGTACTCGGCGCGTTCTGGCTGACCGACGAATGCTTTGCCGTCTTCGAGCGGCGCATGCAGACGGCCGGCGCCGAGGACTCGCTGCCGTACTACCTCGGCTCGGCCGTGTCGTTCTACCTCAACTGGGTGGCGTGGACGGCGGTGGGGGCGTATCTCGGCAACCTCATTCCGGGCGTGGCGACGCTCGGCCTCGATTTCGCGATGGTCGCCACCTTCGCCGCGATCATCGCGCCGCAGCTGAAGGCGCTGACCCCGGTGTCCGTCGCGGCGACGGCCGGTGCCGTCGCGTTGCTGGCGCAGGGGCTGCCCTACAAGCTGGGATTGATGCTCGCCGCGCTGGCCGGGGTGGTCGTAGGGGTGCTGCTCGACAGCTGGCGCCGCCGACTGGCCGCGGAGGAGGCAGCATGAACGATTTCCTGTGGGCGGCCATCCTCGGCATGTTCGTGGCGACCTACGTCGTACGCGCCAGCTTCATCGTCTTCGGGCAGAAACTGCGTTTCCCGCCGGCGGTGGTGCAGGCGCTGGGGCATGTGCCGGTGGCCGTGCTGACGGCGATCGTGGTGCCGGAGGCGCTCATGCCCGGCGGCCAACTCGATGTCTCGCCGGGCAATCCCTACCTTGTCGGAACGCTGGTCGCCGGGCTGGTGGCCTGGAAAACCCGCAATATCCTCACCGCCGTGCTGGTCAGCTTCGCGGTGTTCGGCGCAATGCGCTGGTTGCTCTGACGTTCTCCGCTCAGCGACGGCGTTCGTCATCCGCTCGCTGTTTCCGCTCGTGGCGATCGTCGCGTTGCTCCTGCTTTTCCCTTTTTTCGCGTGGCTCTTGCCGTTCGGGGCGGCGCTCTTCCCGCTGTGCCTGTACGCGGGCAGGGTTCGCTTCGCGTGATTCCATCGGCTTCGCCACGGTTTTCTCGCGGCTCGGCTCACGGGACGGCCGGCGCTCTTCCATTCGTTGCCGCGGAACTTCCTGCACCACCGGGCGGGGCGTGCGCACGACAACGGCCGGCGCGGACTGACGATGCTCAACCTGTCGTGAGCGGTCCTCTTCCCGGCGGGCGTCGCGGGTTCGCGGTTCCGGCCGCTCATGGCGGAATGTGCGCGACGGAGCGACGCTGACCGCCCGAGGTTCGTCGCGATGGATGAAACGGGTGTGGCGCACGACCTCGTGCGGTCGGACGACGATGTCGTCGAGGTTGCGGATGGCGCGCACGTGCGGTTCATTGACGTGCCGGACATGGGCGCGGCTGCTCCGGTAGAACGGAACGTAGACCTCGCGTGGCGCCAGCGGGAACCAGCGTACCGGCGGCGTGCCGATGCTCAGGGAAAAACTACCGCCAGACGTGCCCATCCAGACGACCAGCGCCGGCGCGAATGCCGGGCGGGCTACGCGGTTTCCCGGCACCCAGGCCCAGGCGCCGTGGATGCGTACCCAGCGCCCGTAGTGGAAGGGAGCAAAGCCCCACGGTTCGTTGCCGACCCAGGTCCAGCCCCACGGCGCAACCCACGCCCAGTGACCGTCGCGGTAGGGTGCCCAGTCGGCCGCCACGGTCCGCGGGAACCACACGGCCCCGTAATCGGGGGTTTCGGACCAGTCGCCCCAGCGATCGAGATCCTGTGCGCCGGTCATTTCCGGCGAGACGTAGCGGGCGGTGGCCGAGGCGCGCTGCTGTTGGTCGCGGGCGGCGCTCCACTGGGTGAATTCGTCGCTGCGCCCTTGCATCATCCGATAGGCGAAGCGTCCGGCGTCGTCAGCCCACACGCGGGCGGCCTCGCCGGCCCCGATGTCGATCGCCGCGTCCCGGCCGTCGGCGCGCAGCGTGCCGAAGTACGGGGTGGCTACCGTGCCGCGGTGGTCCTGGTCGAAGCGGTAGAGGCCCGTATCGCGCGCACGGAAGCGGGCGTGCGGCGTGTCGAGCAGGAAATCGCGGCGGGTATCGTCGGTCGGTAGTTTGGCGATCAGCCCGCCGTCGTCGAGGCGAACATGGACGCTTTCGTCGTCAATGCGGTCGAGTACGATCCGGCTGCCGGAATCGAGCCGGAGCGTCATTGCGCCGATCTGGAGCTCGGCGCGGGCGCCGGGCGCGGTGGACACGATGTCGCCACTGGTCAGCGGCTGGTTGAGCGGCGCCGCGCCGAGTTCGCCGGTCTGCGGGTTGTTCAGATAGACGTCGCCCGACGTCCAGGCGATGCGGCCGACACGCCCGGGCGGGTCGTTCTGGGCGAGGGCCGGCAGGGCGAGCAGCGCGGCCAGGGCAGCCAGCAGGAGGGAGCGGCCGCGGTGGAGAAGGGTCGGGAGAGTGAGCATGTGCGCATCCTGTTGAGAGAGCCTGAACAGGATAACGGCGCAGGAAGGGATTGGCCTACCGGGGAAACACTTTGTTGCACCTCTAAAAAAACGGCGCCGCAGCGCCGTTTCGTGTGGCGTCGGGGGTGACGTATTACTCGTCGATCACCACGCTGGTATAGACCTCCTGCACGTCGTCCAGGTTCTCCAGGACGTCGAGCAGTTTCTGCATCTTGACGGCATCGTCGCCGGTGACTTCGGTCTCGTTCTCGGCCTTCATCGTGACCTGCCCGAATTCGGCGGTGAAGCCGCCGGCTTCCAGCGCTTCCTTGACCGTCATGTAGTCGGCGGGCGGGGTGATGACCTCGATCGAGCCGTCGTCGTTGGTGATCACGTCCTCGGCGCCAGCCTCGATCGCGGCATCCATCAGCGCCCCCTCATCGGTGCCGGGGGCGAAGATCAGCTGGCCGCAGTGCTTGAACTGGAAGGCCACGCAGCCGTCGGTGCCCATGTTGCCGCCGTGCTTGGCGAAGGCGTGGCGGACTTCGGCGACCGTACGCGTCTTGTTGTCGGTCAGGCAGTCAACCATGATTGCCGCGCCGCCGATGCCGTAGCCTTCGTAGCGTACCTCGATGTAATCGACGCCTTCCAGTTCGCCCGTGCCCTTCTTGATCGCGGTGTCGATCTTGTCCTTCGGCATGTTGACGGCCTTGGCCTTGTCGATCGAGGCGCGCAGGCGCGGGTTGAACGACGGGTCGCCGCCGCCCATCTTGGCGGCGACGGTGATTTCCTTGGCGACCTTGGAGAAGGCGGCGCCGCGCTTTTCATCCTGGCGCCCCTTGCGGTGCTGGATGTTGGCCCATTTGCTGTGTCCGGCCATGTCTTACCTCGTCTGAATTCTGGGCGTACGCGCGGTTGCGATGACGATCGGAAGCAACGGCGCACGCTGCAAAGTGTTGATAAAGGGTTGATAATAAAAGCCGCGCATTTTATCACTTCCCGTTGGTTCTTCCTGAGGAGTTGCAATGCTTGATCCGCTCATCGTCGCCCGCAATCAACACGCCGAACCGGGCCTGCTGCCGGCGCTGGCCAACCGCCACGGCCTGATCACCGGCGCTACAGGCACCGGCAAGACGATTACCCTGCAGGTGCTCGCCGAACGTTTCTCCAGCATTGGCGTGCCGGTGTTCATGGCCGACGTGAAAGGTGATCTTTCCGGCCTCGCGGCGCCGGGCGCCGCGTCGTCAAAACTACAGCAGCGCCTGCAGATGCTCGGCATTTCCGACTGGACGCCGGGCGGGTTCCCGACGGCCTTCTGGGACGTGAACGGCGAACAGGGGCATCCGGTGCGGGCAACGATTTCCGACATGGGGCCGCTGCTGCTGGCTCGCTTGCTGAACCTCAACGACACGCAGGCCGGCGTGTTACAGCTGGTGTTCAAGATCGCCGACGACAGCGGCCTGCTGTTGCTCGATCTCAAGGACCTGAGGGCGATGGTGCAGTACGTCGGCGAGAACGCCAAGTCATTCACCACGGAGTACGGCAACGTCTCGGCGGCGTCGATCGGCGCGATCCAGCGCGGCCTGCTGACGCTCGAACAGGACGGCGGCGACGTGTTTTTCGGCGAGCCGATGCTCGACATCAACGACCTGCTCCAGACCGATGGTGGCAAGGGCATCATCAACATCCTCGCCGCCGACAGACTGATGGCTTCGCCGCGCCTGTACTCGACCTTCCTGCTCTGGCTGCTCGCCGAACTGTTCGAACAGTTGCCGGAAGTCGGCGACATGGAGAAGCCGAAGCTGGTCTTCTTCTTCGACGAGGCGCACCTGCTGTTCAGCGAGGCGCCGGCGCCGTTGCTGGAGAAGATCGAACAGGTCGTGCGCCTGATCCGCTCGAAGGGTGTCGGCGTCTATTTCGTCACCCAGAACCCGCTCGACGTTCCGGACAAGGTCCTCGGCCAGCTCGGCAACCGCGTCCAGCACGCGCTGCGCGCCTTCACCCCGCGCGACCAGAAGGCCGTGGCGACGGCCGCCGAGACATTGCGGCCGAATCCGGCATTCGACGCCGCGGCGGCGATCACCGAGCTCGGTGTCGGCGAGGCGCTGGTTTCGTTCCTCGACGAGAAGGGGCGGCCAACTGTCGTCGAGCGCGCCTTCATCCTGCCGCCTGCGTCGCGCATCGGGCCGCTGGCAGCCAACGAGCGGCAGACCGTGATCCAGTCGTCGCTGGTCTATGGCGTTTATGAGAAAGTGCTCGACCGCGAGTCGGCCTACGAGAAGCTGCGGCAGTCGGTTGCCGAGCCAGAGCCGGCACCGGAGGACGTTCCAGGGTCCCGGCGCACTGCGCCTGCTCCGCAGCAGCCGGTCCCCTCGTCGGGCGGAGGCTTGTTTGGCGGGTTGGGCGGATTGGGCGGACTCGGCGACCTGCTCGGCGGGACGGTCGGGCCACGTGGCGGGCGCCGCGAAGGCGTGGCCGAGGCGCTGGCCAAGTCGGCGGCGCGGGCGATCGGCTCGCAGGTCGGCCGCGAGATCATCCGCGGCGTGCTTGGGTCGATCCTCGGCGGCGCGCGGCGGCGTTAGTTGGTTAGTTGTCCCGCAGGTAGGCGACGAACTCGTCGCCCGTCAGCGGTTTGGCGAACAGGTAGCCTTGTCCGTCGGTGCACCCCAGCGTCAGCACGCGTTGCCGCTGCTCCTCGGTTTCGATGCCCTCGGCAATCGTCTTCAGGCCGAGCTGCGCCGCGAGTTGCAGCACGACGCCGGCGATGCTGAGGCCGCCTTCCCGGCTTTCCTTGCCGCTGATGAACGAGCGGTCGATCTTCAGGCGGTCGACGTTGAGCTGGCGGACGATGTTCAGCGACGAGTAGCCGGTACCGAAATCGTCGATCGAGACGGCAATGCCGGCATTGCGCACGGCGGCGAGCTTCTGCTCGATCAGTTCGATGTTGTCGATGGCCACCGATTCGGTCAGCTCGATTTCCAGCGTTCCGGGCGGTGTGCCGAATTCCCGCGTGGCCGCAGCCAGCTTCTCGACGAAGTCGGGTTCGCGGAACTGCACGTGCGAGACATTGATTGCCATGCGCAGGCCGGCGTGTCCGAGATCGGCCAGGTGCCGCTGGAACTGCAGGGCGCTGCGGGTGACCCAGTCGCCGATCGGCACCATCAGCCCGGATTGTTCGGCCAGCGGGATGAAGGTGTCCGGCGGGATGAATTCGCCCTGTTCGGTGCGCCAGCGCAGCAGCGCCTCGGCGCCGACGACGCGCCCGCTGACCAGCTCGACGAGCGGCTGGTAGACGAGGAACAGGCGCTCCGCCGAGAAGGCGAGGCGCAGCCGGTTGAGCAGCTGCATGCGCGCGCGGGCCGAGGCGGCATGCGCGGCTTCGAAATAGAGGGCCTTGCCGCGGTTGAAGGATTTTGCCTGTTTCAGGGCGACGCTGGCGTTCTTCAGCAGCTCGACAGCCTTCTCCGGTCCGTCGTCCAGGCGCAGCAGGCCGGTGGTTGCGGACAGGCGCAGGTTTTCGCCGGCAACCTCGTAGGGTGAGGCGAAGACGGCTTCGATGGTGTCGGTATTGACTTCGTCGTGCGCACCGAGAACGCCGAATACGTCGCTGCCGATCCGGGCGACGTCCACCGCCGGCGAGAAGCTCTGCCTCAGGCGCCGGGCTACGGCTTGGAGTACCGCGTCGCCGAACTCCTGGTCAAGGACGCTGTTGATGTCGGCGAAGCCGTCGATGTCGATCAGCGCCAGTCTGTCCGAGGCCGCGGGGCGCTGGTCAACGCGGGCGACGAAGCTGTTGCGGTTCGGCAGCTTCAGCAGCGAATCCTCGTAGGCGAGGTCGGAAATCCGCCCGAGCAGCACGGTGTTGTCGAAGGCGACGGCGATGTTGCTGCAGAACAGTTCCAGCAGCTCGAGGTCGATCGCTCCCAGCTGGTGGTCGACGTCGACGAAGGCGGCGATCGAGACGCCGCCGGGGGCGCTGAAAAACAGCCGGGTGGTCTGGCCAAAGTGGTGACAACGGTCGGTCAACGATTTTTCCAGCTCGATCCGTACCCGGGGATCAGGGATGGTCTTGAGCGACAGCCCGATCCATTCAGAATAGCGGCCGGCGGCGGCGAGGATGTAGGGGTGGTGGTCCGACGGTGCGTCGCCCGGGCTGGCGGCGGCGCAGACGACGCCTTCCTCCGGAACCGAGAGCAACGCGCACAGTTGCGTGACGATGCCTTCGGCGAAGCGGCGCAAGCCTTTCGGCTGGCTCAGGTCGGTGCTGGCCGCGACGATCATTTCCAGCCCGCGGCGGTTGGCCTCGAGCTGGTGAATCTGCCAGTACGAGCGGACGGCGACGGTCAGGCTGGTGAACAGGCGGACGCGGGTGAGTTCCGATTTCGTCTTGTAGTCGTTGATGTCGTAGGTGCGGATGGTGTCGATTTCCGGGGCGTAGCCCGGCTGCCCGGTGCGCAGGATGACGCGCAGCGCATGATTGCCGAGTTCTTCCCTCACGTGGCGGACCAGTTGCAGGCCGGCGTCCGGCGTTTCCATCACCACGTCGAGCAGCATCACCGCCAGGTCGTCGTGTTCCGCGAGGCGGCTGCGTGCCTCCTGCGCCGAGTAGGCATGGACGAAGTCGACGCTCCGGCCCTCGATCAGCACCCCGCTCAGGGCGAGTTCGGTGGCCTGATGGACGTCCGGCTCATCGTCGACGATGAGCACGCGCCAGGCCGGTTTCGCCCCGCTGGCTGCGTCCTCGTCCTCGTTGAGGAAGGACATCATTTCGTCAGTGTTCGCAGGAACCATCCGATGTTTCTCCGTAACTCCCCGGTTGGAGGGGGGCGTTTGTATTCTGGCCTATTGTTGCGGGCGATCCAAATCGCTGCGCTGTTCCGGCGCGACGAGCGGGAGGTCTGCGATGAAACGTGTTCCCTCGCCAGCGTTCGACTCGACCCGGATATGGCCGCCGAGGACGCCGGTGACGAGGTTGTAGACGATGCTCAGGCCGAGCCCGGAACCGCCCGTGCCGAGCCGGGTGGTATAGAACGGATCGAAAATGCGCGCCAGATTCGCGGCGGCGATCCCGTTGCCGTCGTCGGCGACGACGATGCGGGCGCTGCTGTCGAGAATTTCGGCCGAAATGGCAATGGTGCAGGACTGGCGGCCTTCCGCGCCGTGAACGACCGCGTTGTCGATCAGATTGGTGAGTACCTGTTCCAGGGCGCCCGGATAGCTGTCCAGGGCGATGCCCGCGGGAACGGCCATTTCGAAACGGACCGGCGCGTGCTTGTGGCGGAGCCTGACCGCCGCCATCATCTCCTCCAGCGTCTCGCGCAGCCCGAATTCGCGTCGCCGCGCGCTGGTCTGGTCCACCGCCACCTGCTTGAAATCATGAACCAGCCGTGCCGCGCGCTGCAGGGCGCTTTGCGCCAGAGCGCCGGCCTGCGCGATGTCGTCGAGCATGGCGTCGAGCTGCGAGCGGCGGATGCCGGTTTCGATCTGTCGGCGCAGCTCGACGCACTTGTCGCAGATCGTGCTGACGACGGTGACACCGGTGCCGATCGGCGTGTTCAGCTCGTGCGCGACGCCGGCGACCAGCGATCCGAGCGAGGCCAGTTTTTCAGACTGGACAAGGTGGGTCTGCATGCGTTGCAGTTCTTCCAGCGTCGACTGCAGGCGGGCGTTCACCGCCTTCAGCGCATGGGTGCGCTCCTCGACCTGTTCCTCCAGGGAATCGACCGACTCGGCGAGGGTCTGGCGCATGCTGTCGAGGCGCTCGGCGAGGTTGCCGAACTCGTCGCGGCCGACGTTGGCGACGGGCGTCTGCAGGTCACCGCCAGCGATGCGTTCCGCACTTTTTCCGAGTGTGCGCAGGGGGCGCAACACGCGCCGGGATAGCCAGAGACCGAGCAGGGCCAGCGAGGCCAGAAGCTGGATGGCGATGATGATGACCAGACGCCACGACGCCCGCCAGACTTCGTCCATGGCGGCCTGGGTCGAATAGCGGAGGGTGATCTCTCCGAGCCGCTCGCCGTTGTGGCGGATCGTGCGCGAAACGACGATCGGTTCCGCTCCCGGAGCGGTGCCGTTGCGATGGCTGAGCACTGTTCTCTGCGCGGGATCGGTCACGTCGATCGCGATGGCCGACGGATCGGCCGCTACGGCGGCGATCAGTGGCGCGGCAGTCTCCGGGGCCATGTCCCAGAGAGGCCGCTCCAGCCCCGCTTGCAGCAGGTCGGCGAGTTTTTCGCTGCGTGCACGTGCATCACTGGCGATGCTCTGCTGCAGGTTCAGATAGATCAGGATCAGACCCGCGGCGATGCCGGGCACGGCCAGCGAAAAAATGACCGCGAATACCAGCGCCCGGCGCAATCCGCTTCGTTTCGTGGCCGAGCCGAGTCTGCCCGGGGGGGCGGTGGGCGGCGTCTTGGCGATCATGGCCGAGCACCTTGTGGTGTGTCGGTTTCCGCGGACTCGCGAAAGATCAGGTCCATCAACTGGTATTCGCTCAGAAAATCGTCGAATTTTCCGCTGGCCTTCAGCGCCGTCAGGCCGCGATTGAACCGCTCCATAACAGCCTCACTGTCAGGGTTCTTTCGTGTCAAGGCCAGACTGATCGACGTCCGGCTGAGGCTGCGTGGATGGTAGGTGATCTGCTCGGCGTGGTGTGGCGAAAGTAACGTACGTAGCAGAAAGAGTCCGACGTCGAGGTCCATGGCGACGGCGTCCAGGCGTTTTTCTGCGAGTTTTCGGAGATTCTGTTCGTCCGATGTGACGGTTTCCACGCGGATGACGCCGTTCCGGACAGCTTCGTCCCACTCTTCGCCATACGAATAGCCGGCCGTGGCGCCCAGCCGCCAGCGCTTGAGATCCTCGACCCGGAGCCAGCCAATCGGCTCAGATTTGCGGTAGAACAGCACCTTGTCGACATGGATCATCGGTCTGCTCATGACGAAATCCTTCAGGTGAGCTTCGTTTCTGGCCCAGCCGACGGAGCCGTCCCAGGCGCCGCTGCGGGCATATTCATAAGCTCGTTTCCACGGGAAATACCCGTACTCGACCGTGATGCCCGATAGTCCGAATGCTTCGGAAACAATGTGCGACAAAGGGCCGCCGTGATGCAGGTTTTGCGAGGTGAATGGCGGCCATTCCCCGTTGGTGATGCGCAGCGTCTCCGCCCCCGCTGGGTGGCCGGCGAAGAGGAGGGGCAGTGAGGCGATAAGCGCGAGTAGGTGAGAACGCATGGCCGAGGCTGTCTGGCTCAGAGTGTCGGTGAACACGACACTATAGATCAGGAGCCCTGCCCGCGCCCGGCCTAGCTGTAGCGCGCGTTTTGGCTCAGGCGGGTCTCGCTGCGTTCGAGCCAGCCAAGTACGGGTGCTGGCGGTGCCATGCCGGCCGAGTCGTTCAACGCCTCGCTCATCCGCCGGTAGGCCTCGTGGATGATGTCCGTCAGTTGCCAGCGTGTCTCGCCGATCAGGATGTTCAGTTCGACCAGGGCTTCAGGGTCTTCGCTCACGGCATCGGCCACGGCCTCCGCGTGGTCGAGGTCGAAGCCCGAGTCGGACAGTGTCCGCCGGAGTTCGGCGAGCCGTTCGTCGATGATCAGGCTGATCAGTGGCGTCGGCGTATTCTGAGAATTCTGCAGGAACGTGCGGAACGTTTCGCTCCAGTCGTTGAAGACGTGTGACAACTCGTCGAGCCGTGGCGGCAACCGCGACAGGTTGGCGAAGGCGGTCGACGGGTCGTCGCCTTCCTGTTGGCCGGTCTGCATGGCGCTGACGAGGGCGATCAGCCGATTGCCCAGCTCGCGGTTGAATTTCTTGTGGTTCAGCCGGAGGAGGACCGACAGCTTGGCCAGGTTCTGTGACTGCGGACTGCTCTCGAAGACCGTGTTGGCCACCTCGGCGAGCATCAGGATCTGTGCGTCGCGTGAGATTTCGGCGTCTTTCAGTCCGCGCGGATAGCCGCTGCCGTCGAGCCGCTCGTGATGCTCGAAGACGGTCCGGCTGATCTCCGGGTGGTACTCGGCATATTGGCGCAGGATCAGGTAACCCGAAATCGGGTGAGCGTACAGGTGGTGCCGCTCGGATTTCTGCAGGCGACGTCCGGGACTGAGCAGGTCGGGCGGGATGTGCAGGATGCCGATGTCGTGCAGCAGCGCGGCGGCGGCGAGGTTGGCGAGTTCCTTCTGGGAGAGGAAGAAACTCTTCATCGCGAGGTGCAGTGCGACCAGGGCGACGCGCAGCGAGTGGTCGTAAACCTCCGGGCGCTGGCTGGCCGCGACGGTCAGCTTGAAGGCGATCGGCGGCGTCAGGGGAATTTCGTTGATGGCTCGGAGCGTCCGGCTGAGCAGCCCCGGATCGGCGCGCAATACGGCGAGGGCCGGGTCATCGTCGAGCAGTTTCTCCGCGTCTTCGCGCAGCATCTGTCGGGTCACGCCGTTCTCGACATCGAGGCATTCATCGATCTTGGGGATCAGCTTGTGGGCGACGAGACGGTCGAACAGCGCCGAGTCGACCCGTGCCCCCTGGTTGACCAGCTTGATCCGGTTGCGGGTAAAGATCGGCTGGTTGGTGACGACCGCGCGTTCGTCGCCCATGCGGGTGACTGCCCGCACGTAGTGTTCGTCGTGGAGCCTGTCCATGTTTTTTGCGCTCAGGCGGCGACGAGAGAACCGGCCACCTTGCCGAGCAGTCTGTCGCTGGTGCGGATGTGCCGGAGCAGCCATTCACATAGAAACGCGCTGCTTCTCTCCGACAGGGCGATTTCTCCGCGATGGAAGCTCCGTTGCAACTTGGCAATATCCGAGAGCAAACCGTCGTGCTGGCTTTTGTGGGCGGCGAAATCGAGGTATCCGATGCGCTGCATCAGCCGTTCCTCGCGCGCGAAATGCGCCGTGGTGAACGTGAGCAGTTCGCCCAGGATTCTGCCGGGTTCCGCCCGCGCTTCCCCGGCGGAGAGCGCCTCTGCGAGTTGGTTGACCAATGCGACGAGATGTTTGTGGTCACTGTCGATCATCGGGTTGCCTACGTCCAGATCGTCGGACCATGCGAGCATTGCCAAGATATTCCCCACGTTTCCCTGAACCGCCGGCATCGTAGCACCGTTCGTTCTGCCGCATAAGGCGCCTGAAGGTGATTGTTGCGCATTGCCATCCGCCGTTCCGGCGCGCATCATTCGCGTTTTGTCCGCTGCGTCCGGGCGATTTTGCCCAATGCCCATGAACTGGAAACACTGGTCTCCGGACCGTCTTGGCGTCGTGCTCGCCATCCTCGCCGCCTTTGGCTTTTCCTTCAAGGCGATCCTCATCAAGCTGGCCTATGCGGTGCCGATGGCCGTTCCGGTGCATCCGGTGACCCTGCTTTCCCTGCGCATGACGCTCTCGCTGCCGGCCTTCGTCTGGGTCGCGTGGCGTGCCGGGCGTTCGGCGCCGCCGCTGAGCCGGCGCGACTGGGTGGCGCTGCTGGTGCTCGGGCTGGTCGGCTACTACGGCGCCAGCCTGTTCGATTTTCTCGGGCTGCAGTACATCTCGGCCGGGTTCGAGCGGCTGATCCTGTTCACCTATCCGACGCTGACCATCCTGATCGGCGTGCTGTTTCTTGGCAAGACGCTGCGGCGCAACGAGGTGCTGGCGCTGCTGCTCTCGTACGTCGGGATCGGCCTGGCCTTCGCCCACGATCTCGAGTTCTCCGGCGAGAGCCGTGCCGTTCTGGTCGGCGGCCTGCTGGTCTTCGCCTCGTCGCTGACCTACGCGCTTTATCTTTCCGGCAGCGCGCCGATGATCAAGCGCCTCGGTTCGGCGCGTTTCACCGCGCTGGTGATGATCGTCGCGACGCTCGCCGCGCAGGCGCACTTTTTCGTCAGCCAGCCGCTCGAAGCGTACCTGCTGCCGGCCCGGACCTGCGCCTATGTCGCGGCCATCGTGGTTTTTTCGACGGTCATGCCGATGTTCATGCAGTCGGCGTCGATCGCCCGGATCGGCCCGGCGCGCTCGGTGCTGATCGGTACCATCGGCCCGGTGCTGACGATTTTCTTCGGCTGGTGGATCCTGGGCGAACCGATGTCGCTTGCCCAGATGGCCGGCACCGGCCTGGTGCTCGTCGGCGTGCTGCTGGTCAGCCGGCGGCGTTGACGGCCGGCGGGGCTTCGACGGTGACGGTGACGCACTGCCGTTCCGCGTCGGCATAGAGCACCATCGTTCGCGCCTTGACGTCGACGACGCGGACGATGTCGGCCCATTCCTTCGCTTCAGGGAGGAGGCGGGGCAGCCGGTTGGGCTGGCGCCGGATCGCCTTTTCGTTGATCCGGTTGCCTTCCGCGTTCGGGAAAAGGGCGAAATAGAGCATGTCGGCCTCGACGAGCTCGTTGATGAAGTGCGTGCCGAGCGAGACGTCGGGCGTCAGCGAATCGTGCATGGCGACGATCTCGCACAGCGCGGTGACGTTGTTGATGTCCGAGAAGGCGACCGGGATGCCGAGCCACAGGTCGCGCGAGCCCCAGCGGCCGGGACCGAGCAGGAGGACCGTCTTTCCGGCGCTGGCCTGGTTGAGCTTGCCGATGATCCGGGCGATGGCCAGGCGCTCGCTCTGGCCGAGCTGGCCGTAACTGCTTGGGGTGACGTAGATGATCCGGTCCGGACGGATGACGCGGCTGGGGCCGATGACGGCGCCCTGGGCCGCCACCAGGCTGGGCGCAAAGGCGGGAGGCTCGGCGCGGACTTCGCCGTTGGTTCCGCGCACCTGCATCGGCCGGCATTGCAGCAGGTTGATCCGGTAGGTGATGTCGGACAGCACGTTGAGCGTGAACTCGATCTCCACCGGATGGCGGTAAGCTGCCTGAAGGTTGTCCAGCAGCGTGCGCAGGGTGTCGACGAACGAGGTCTTCTTGAGCAGGCCGTCGAAGGTCAGGAAGGGCGGTCGGTCCGGTTGCTCCCGCGTGGTGAACAGTTCAAGCGGGAAGTCCTCCTCGCCCTCGGTGAGTTCGGCGAACGGGCCGGTGATGACGCGATTCTGTTCGAGGTCGATGGCGTCCATCCGCCGTTGCGCGTGCCGGGCGATCGCGCCGAAGTTGGTCTCGGGGCGCAGTTCCGGCGCGTTCAGGGCAATGAGCCGGGTGTAATCGTCGTCGGCGCGGTCGACGGCGCGGGTGCCGAGGCCGGCGACCAGACGGACGACGCCGGCCTGCATGTCGATGCGCGGATTCCAGCGATACGGATTGAACGACAGGCCGACCCCGGCGGCGTGCGGGTGAAAGTGGCGGTGCCCGGCGGTTCCCGAAACCCGCATGATCAGCAGCGCCATCTGTTCGTGCGCGTCGAGCAATCCACGGCGCTGGCGATAGCGCAGCGCCTTTTCGGCAAGGGTGCTGGCGTAGACCTGGCGCACCGCGTTCAGCAGGTCGTCGAGGCGTTTCTCGCGCGGTCCGCGGTTGGCGCAGAACACGCTGTCGTACTGGCCGGCGAAGGCGTTGCCGTACTGGTCTTCGAGCCGCGAACTGGAGCGTACGATGAACGGCCATTCACCGAAATAGTCGAGCATCCCTTCGAACTGATGCAGCGTCGACGCGGTGAAGGAGCCGCGCATGATGCGCTCATGCGCCTCGTCGATCTGGTTGAGGAACGTCGCCGGATCGCGTTGTTGCCGGCGGATCCACCAGAGGCCGTTGCGCACGAGGAAGGTGTCGAAGACTTCGGTACCGACGAAGAACGAGTCGTGCGCTTCGAGTTGCGCGTGCAGCGCCGGGGCGTCCTGGCGCAGGATGGCGCGGGCGAGGAGCATGCCCAGCGCCTTGCCGCCGACGCTGCCGATGCCGATCATGCGCTCGCGGATGGCGAGCAGGTCGTCGAGGGTCAGGTAGCGCCGGATCAACGGCGCCATGCCCGGGTCGGCCGGGAAGAGCAGCTTCGCCAGGCAGTCGAACCAGAACGTCTCGCCGCCGGGGTCGGGCGTGCCGGCGCGCCGCTTTTCGGCGACGGCGCGGGCGGCGGCGAAATGGCGCCGCCAGTGGCTGACGATCCGGTTGTCGTCGAGTCCGCGCCAGCCTGAGCCGGCGAGGATTTCCGAGACCGTGCCGCTGTCGGTGACCGGCCGGAAGATGTCTCCCGCTTCCCAGGCGTGGATCAGGTTCATCGCCGCCGCCGAGCGGTGCTGAACCTTGAGCGGCCGGATGTAGAGCCGGTCGTGGCAGCGGAAGACGTCGAGCAGGAACTGCGTTGTCTCGGTGATCATCTGCAGCGCGCCGGCGGCATGGGTGTTCCGCAGGATGGCGAAGTAGGTCACCGTGTCGAGGTCGAACAGCCGCGGGCAGGTCAGGCGGAAAAAGTTGCCCATCATCCGGTCCGATTGCCAGGCTTCCGCGAGGTCCGAGAGACAGTCGAAGACGTACATGGTCTCCGGACCGGTCGCCTCGATCACGGAGTGCACCTGATCGACGAAGGCGTCGAAGCCATCCGCGGGGCGCGGGTGGTGAATCTCCGCGCCGGAGTCGTCGTCGAGCAGCGGCCAGTGCTCGGCGAAGCGGAAATAGATCAGTCGCCGCTTCTGCACCTTGGCGGCTTCCGCATAGCGCGTCACCAGCGAGCAGTATTCGTCGAGCGACTGGATCTGCCAGACGATGTTGTCGCCGCGTTGCACGCCGCGCAGCACGGCGTCGAGGCCGGGCAGGCCGGTGGTGGGGGTGAATGAGTTGAGACCGGGCATGTTGGGCAGGAATTCAACGGGTATCGATGGAGGATCGGGTGAAGGATAGCGCGAACTGGCGTGCTCGCACGGAATGGATGCTGCGACAGGCGAAGTGGCGTGGTTGAACGGAAATGCGCACCGTAATGGTGCATAAAACCGGATTGTTTGAGACCTTATTCCTTGTTCGTGTGGCGATAAGGCAACATTGTTCGAAAAACGGCACAACATGTGTGCATTTAGAACAATAATGCCCTTATATGAGGCAGAATCGTGGCTCCGAAAATTTTGTCTTAGTTTTTATGGGGGATGTGAAATGAAGTACAAGTCATTCGATGATTTCATGAGTGGGGTTCGCCAGGGCAGCGACCACCAGCCGGAATACCTGCAGGCCGTGACCGAGGTCATGGAAAGTCTCTGGCCGTTCGTCCAGAAGAACCCGCACTACGCCGAGCAGTCGCTCCTCGAGCGCCTGATGATGCCCGAGCGGATCATCGTCTGCCGCGTCGCCTGGGTCGACGACAAGGGCGAGGTGCAGGTCAACCGCGGCTATCGCGTCCAGCACAGCTCGGCGATCGGCCCGTACAAGGGGGGCATGCGATTCCATCCGTCGGTCAACCTGTCGATCATGAAGTTCCTGGCGCTGGAGCAGACCTTCAAGAATTCGCTGACGATGCTGCCGATGGGTGGCGGCAAGGGCGGCTCGAACTTCGATCCGAAGGGCAAGAGCGACGGCGAAATCATGCGTTTCTGCCAGGCCTTCATGGCCGAAATGTTCCGCCACATCGGCTCGGATACCGACGTGCCGGCGGGCGATATCGGCGTCGGCGCACGCGAGATCGGCTTCATGGCCGGGATGATGAAGAAGCTCAGCAACAAGACCGATTGCGTGTTCACCGGCAAGGGCCTGTCCTACGGCGGCTCGCTGATTCGTCCGGAGGCGACCGGCTACGGCGTGGTCTACTTCGCGCAGGAAATGCTGCTGCAGCGCGGACGCAGCTTCGACGGCTTGCGGGTGTCGGTCTCCGGCTCAGGCAACGTCGCCCAGTTCGCCATCGAGAAAGCTATCGCGCTGGGTGCCAAAGTGGTGACGGTGTCCGATTCGGGCGGCACGGTCGTCGACGAGAAGGGCTTCACCACCGAGAAGCTGGCCGAGTTGATGCGCATCAAGAACGTCGAGTACGGCCGCGTCAGCGAATACGCCAACCGGGTCGGCGCCGAATACTATCCCGGCATCCGTCCGTGGGCCGTGCCTGTCGATCTGGCGCTGCCCTGTGCCACGCAGAACGAAATCGACGAGAGCGACGCCGCGACGCTGATCAAGAACGGTGTCGTCGCCGTCTGCGAAGGCTCCAACATGCCGAGCACGATCGAGGCGACCAAGCTGTTCGAGCACAACAATGTCCTGTTCGCCCCGGGCAAGGCCAGCAATGCCGGCGGCGTGGCAACCTCCGGCCTGGAAATGAGCCAGAACGCCATGCGCCTGTCGTGGACGCGCGATGAGGTCGATGGGCGCCTGCACGGCATCATGCACAAGATCCACGAAGAGTGTCTGTTGCACGGTCGTCGTCCGGATGGTTCGGTCAGCTACCTGCACGGCGCCAACATCGCCGGCTTCGTCAAGGTGGCCGACGCGATGATCGCCCAAGGCATCGTGTAAGCGGCGGCAGACGTTGTCTCAGACCGGGGGCGGTGCCTGCCCCCGGAGCATTTCCCGCCGTAAAGGCGTTGTTCTGGCCAGCTATCGTGATCCGCTGGCCTCGGTCAATCGATCGTGAAGGAGAGTCGCATGGATTCGATATCGCTCCCGTCCGGGACAGCCCACGTCAAGTTCTCCGTCATCACCCATCTTTTTGCTGCCGCCATGTGCCCGCCGCCGGATGAAAACGGCATTCGCCCGGGCTACGATGCGGCGCGCAACGTCGTGGATCGCAAGCTCTCCCGAGCGGTCGAAGTGGGCGACCTTTCGGCCAGGGATCCGCTGACCCTGGCACCGCACCGCTATCCGGTCGGCGCTGCCCTGCGCGAAGCGGTGGTTGGCATTGATGAGTTGCGTCAATATGCCGCTCGTCACGGACTGCCGGCGATCAGTCAGGTCGTTCCGGCAAGCAGCCAGCCCGCCGGTGTGTCGCTCGAAAGGGCTGTTTAGCTCATCTGGATAGCTTGTGACGCCACTTTTTGTGGCGTCCGAAAAAATCAGGCGAGGGGGGCGTGTGCGATGCTCGTTCCTGTCACGGGGATTTTCGCCCCCCGAGGAAAGTTCTCGCCAAAGCCAGCAGCAGCCACAGCAGGCCGAGCGGAATGATCAGCGTCTCGAGCAGGAAGATGACCATCAGCCGAATGATCTGCTCGGGCCATTTTTCGGCCGCCTTCAGCAATCGGTCAATCTTTCCAGCCGGATTGAGATCCTGCGGAGACAGGCTCTTCACCTTGTCCCAGAACCCCGGAGTTTCCGGTGGAGAAGTCTGAGGAATCGATTTTTTCACCTCACTTGTGCTGGCCTCGATGAGGGAGTGGGTGGCTGCATACTCCCGTGCCAGGAAGTTCTGGAAGAGAACGTCCGTGCCGACGGTGACTGCGGGGGTGGCAAAACGCAGAACGACGGTAACAACCAGGCACATTGTGGCCCAGCGCGGAATGGGTGCACGGCGAAGATAAAAAATGCACCAGAGCAAGGTTGCCGCAGTCAGAAACGCAGAAAGCAGCCAATGCCCCCCGATGCCGATCAGCACGTGCTGAATGCCGAACGAAACGCTCGCGATCAGCATCAGATTGGAAAAGCTCTCGATCATGTCGTTGATGGGGTCAAGCGCTTCTCCCGGGGCCAGGGTGACCCCGATCCCGGCCGGCTCTACCGCAACGCTCGTCCCTTGCAGAACCGAGATGGCCGCGTTGAGCGCTCTGGCGGTGGCGAAACTGACCAAAGCACGTTTCAAGCCTGCGTCGACCTTCTCGGTGGCCACCGAATCGAACGGACTGAGCCATGAGCAGGCAACGAGGGCGACGAGAAACAGGGGCAGTAGCGATTTCTTGATCCAGTCCATTTCTGTCCTTTCGATGCGGGTGAACGGTGACGATCGACGTCAATAGCATCAAGTTTTTCGCGCATGCAGTGTCTGGTCGGCATGTTATCCCGAAGTTGTTTCTTTCGCAGAAGCAGAAGCGACATGCGTGACGGGGGATCGCTGGAATCAATTCGCTCGCTTCGTGTCCATCATTGGCAGAATCGGATGAGGAGGATCGGTCGATGGAAACTGCAACCTTGGGCGGTGGATGTTTCTGGTGTCTGCATGCGGTGTTTGCGGAGGTCGTCGGCGTTGCGCGCGTGCGCTCGGGCTATGCCGGCGGGCAATTGCCGCAGCCAGACTACGAGGCCGTTTGCCGTGGCGATACCGGTCATGCCGAAGTGGTCGAGATTCGCTTCGATCCCGCGCAGATCAGCTTCCGCCAGCTGCTGGAGGTGTTCTTCGCGATTCACGATCCGACAACGCCGAATCGGCAAGGGGCGGACGTCGGAACCCAGTATCGTTCGGTGATCTTCACCCATTCGGCGGAACAGGCCGAGATTGCGCAGGCGGTGATTGCGGAGATCGCCGGCGACTTGCCTGCACCAGTCGTCACCGAGGTGCTGCCGGCGCCGGAGTTCTTCGCCGCCGAGGATTATCACCAGGAGTACTACCGCAAGCATCCCGGCCAAGGGTATTGCGGCTTCGTGATCGCGCCCAAGCTGGACAAGTTCCGGCAGAAGTTCGCCGACCTGAAGCGTTGAGTTGCCCTGCTATTGCTTCGGCCCGATGAAGTAGAAAGTTGCCGTCATGCCGGCGAAAGCCGGTATCCAGTGTCGGAGAGCGATCGCCGAATGGACCCCGGCTTTCGCCGGGGTGACGAATTCAGACTTCTTGGGGCCTCATCAATAATACGACAACGCCGAAGCCCGGCACTTGTCGCAGACGTCCCAGGGCAGGCAGTCGCAAACACGCGGTTGTGGGGCGTAGTTGCTCCCTGTGATCGGGGTGCTTGCGCTCTGCGCCCGGCTGGGCGGAGAGGCCTTCGTCTTCGGGGCACTTTCCGAAAGAGAGTCCGTTCCCGCGCTCGGCATCCACTTGGAAAACGGCGCCGTATCCGCGACGTTCTCGATATACCAGACCTTCCTTGCGGGATCCCACCGGGCGCCCAGTCGCTTGGCCTCATCCTTTTCCGCATAGGGAACCCGCAAGTTTGTTCTCATCTCATCGTCCTGTGATGATTGGCCAAAGGGAAACGGCGTGTCCTCTCCGAATCCTTCAAATCCCCAGCCGCTTGCAGATCTCCTGCGTTAGCGCGGATTGGTTCATTGAGTAGAAGTGCAGGCCGGGCGCGCCGCCATCGAGTAGCCGTTGACACAGTTCGGTGACGACGTCGAGGCCGAAAGCGCGGATCGAATCCGCGTCGTCGCCAAAGCTCTCGAACTTGCGGCGCATCCAGCGCGGGAGCTCGGCGCCGCAGGCGTCGGAGAAGCGCGCCAGCTTGGAGAAGCTGGCGATCGGCATGATGCCGGGAATGATCGGGATGTCGACGCTGGCCGCGCGTACTTCATTGACGAAATGGAAGTAGGCGTCGGCGTTGTAGAAGTACTGGGTGATCGCCGAATCGGCGCCGGCGCGGGCTTTCCGCACGAAGGCGGCGAGGTCGTCGGCCGGGGTGCGCGCCTGCGGGTGCCATTCGGGATAGGCGGCGACTTCGAGCCGGAAGTGGTCGCCGGTTTCGGCGCGGATGAATTCGACGAGTTCGTTGGCGTAGCGGAACTCGCCGGCCTCGGCCATGCCGGACGGCAGGTCGCCGCGCAGGGCGACGATGCGATGGATGCCGGCTTTCTTGTAGTCGTCGAGGATTTCGCGGATGTTCTCGCGCGTCGAGCCGATGCACGACAGGTGCGGCGCCGCTTCGTGGCCGGCAGCGGCGATTTCCTTGACGACGGCGAAGGTCCGCTCGCGCGTCGAGCCGCCGGCGCCAAAGGTCACTGAGAAATACTCGGGGGAAAGCACGGCGAGTTCTTCGCGGACCCGGCGCAATTTTTCGACGCCCTCGGGGGTTTGCGGCGGGAAAAACTCGATCGATATTTTTGTTTTCACGGGGGTGTCCTCGAAAAGTGTCCTTCCGGATTTTTCCGGAAGGACGGGGCGGTTTTTAGGGATGTGCTGATTCATGGAAGATTCGTCATTCCGGCGAAGGCCAATGGGATGGACTCCTCCCTTCCACCGGCATCGATGTGCCAGACTGGAGTTGTCACCAACCAGTCAAACGAAGGAAGGAGTCCAAGATGAACCTTACGCGCGTTGGAGTGGATTTGGCAAAGCAAGTATTTCAGGTGCATGGCGTGGATCGGCACGAAGCGGTGCAGGTCAAGCGAACGCTCTCGCGCCGGCAAGTGCGCAGCTATTTTGCCGGGCAAGCGCCCTGCCTGATTGGCATGGAAGCGTGCGCCAGCGCCCATTACTGGGCGCGCGAACTGAGCCAGTTGGGACACACGGT
>NZ_JCANUT010000027.1:0-47630 GCF_059569095.1 Propionivibrio pelophilus DSM 12018
CAGCAGGACACGCTGGACGAGCGGCGGGAACTTGGTGAGCACGGCATCGAAGCCCAGATGGCCGTGCTCGCGCAGGGCGATCAGGCCCGCCGTGTAGGTCATCCACGTCAGGCCCCACGAGGACAGCTCTTCCGAGACGGTGATGCCGCTGTTGAAGGCGTAGCGCAACACCACGTTGCCGAACACCATGATGATCATCGCCACCAGACAGCCGGCAGCGAAGAGCTTGAGTACTACGAACAACCAGTCAAACAGTCTTTTCATGATTTTGGGACCCTAACCCTGATTTCCTCTTGAAGTAACACGTAGAACGCAGCGTTGCGACGTCCGGCGCCTACTTGTGAACGCAGTTCTGCGCCATGTAGATCTTGGCCGATTCGAGGCAACGGAAGGCGTGCTCGGCGTAGCCGAATTCCTTCGCCCGCGCCAGGTGCGGCAGTTCGATCGAATAGACGACCTTGGGCAGCTTGTTGAGAATCTCCGCCACCGGCACGCCGCCTTCGCCTACATAAAGCCGCTCTTCGCGCAAGATCCGCGTCATCTCGGCACGATCCGCCGGAATCTCGCCCTGCGCATCGCACAGATGGGCGAAGTGGAACCATTCCTGCGGCAGACCTTCCAGCGCTTCGGGCTTGTCCAGCGCGCGGTGAAAATGGTGCACGTCGATCATCAGGCCGGCATTCGGACGGTTCGCCGTGCGCAGCACATCGACGGCGCCTGCCAGCGTGTTGACCGCGGCGATCGGGACGAACTCCAGGTCAACGGTCATGCCGAACTGCCGAGCCAGATCACAGATCTGCCCGAACTTTTCGATGGCGTATTCACGCTTCGGCGTCCAGATGCTCGACAGCACCGCCTTCGCGCCCAGTTCCGCGGCGACTTCCATGGCCGGCAGGTACTTGGTCGGGTACATGTCGTCGTAGACACGGGCCAGTTCGATATCGTGAACCTTGACCCCGGTATCGGCCAGCGCGCGCTTGGTGGCGCGCAGCATTTCGGGGTTGTCCGCCAGCGCATAGTTGGGCTCGCCAGGCAGCCCCATGTAGATCGGGCGGATGCTGACGTAGTCGTAACCGGCACGCGCCGCGACGTACACCATTTCGGGTGGCGCACAACCGAGAACCGTCAGATGCGCCAGTGAAAACTCCAGAGCCATTCATTTTCTCCAAAACTCGGTAGCCGCCGGTGCGATGCACCGGCGCCACTACCTGAATTACGTTAATTCGTCATCGTTGCGGTCCCGGCTTTCCCCGGAGCCAGCGCTCCGGGGTGCCATAAAGCCGGGACCGGTCCCCCAACGAAGCAATCTTTACTGCCGGGAAAGCTCAGTCGGTCGAGACGTGATGAACCTTCTTGCCCGGGGAGTAGATATCCATGATGTTCCAGTGGCCGGCGGTCGGCGTCGGGATGTTCTTCATGTAAACATCGATGACGACCGGCTTGTTCATGGCAACCGCCTTCTGCAACGCGGGCAGCAGTTCGTCCGCCGCATTGACGGTGATGCCGTCGATGCCGTAGGCGCGGGCGATCGCGGCGTAATCCGGCGAGTAACTCTCTCCGTCAACTTCGAAGACGGTGCCGAACGTCGTGTCGTAGTGCGCCTTTTCCAGACCGGCGATGGTGCCGAAGGCGCGGTTGTTCATGATCACCCAGATCACCGGGATGTTGCTTTCCTTCGCCGTGGCCAGCACCGCCGGGTTCTGGCCCCAGCCGCCGTCGCCGACCAGCGCGACGACAACCTTGTCCTTCAGGGCCACCTTGGCGCCCATCGCCGCCGGCGAACCGAAGCCCATGGTGGCAAAGCCGCCCGGAGTGAAGATGGTGCCGGGCTCATACACCGGATACTGCTGGGCCAGACCGTTCTTGTTCCAGCCGACGTCGGTGCAGATGTAGGAGTCGCGCGGCAGCGCCGTGCGCAGGTCGGCGAGGATGCGTTGCGGCGTCATCGGGAAGTCGTTGCTCTCGACCCATTCCGTGTTGCTGGCCACGAACGACTGGCGGTTGGCTGCCATCTCGGCGACCAGTTCGGGACGCTTGACGCCTTCCGGGCACAGCCGCTTGGCCACGCGCAGCAGGACGGTCAATGCCTGCTTGAGGTCGGCCACGGCGCCGATCGCCACCGGGTAGTTGCGCCCGATTTCGGCCGGATCGATATCGATGTGGATCAACTGCGTCGGCGGGAAATTGAAGGTGTATTCGGCCTCCCAGGAGCTGCAGTCCGCTTCCGAGAAGCGCGTGCCGAGACCGATGATCCAGTCGGCGCCCTTGCATTTCTCGTTGATGAACTTGGTGCCCCAGAAGCCGGTCATGCCGAGGATCAGCGGATGGTCATCGGGCAGAGCGCCCTTGCCCATCAGCGTGTGGGCGACCGGCAGTTGCAGGTGCTCGGCGAACTCGCGCATTTCGGTCATCGCATCGGCGAGCATGATGCCGCCACCGAGGTACATCAGCGGGGTCTTGGCGGCAAGCAACTGCTTGACGATCTTCTCGGCGGTCTCGTCGTCCATTGACGGCTTGGCCAGCGTGCGGGAATTGGTCATGACGCGATCGAACAGCGCAACGTCGATTTCCTTGGAGAAGATGTCCATCGGCACATCGATGAGAACCGGGCCGGGACGGCCGCTTTCCGCCAGGATGAACGCCTTTTCCAGGATTTCCGGGAACAGATGAACAGAATCGACACGCCAGACGCGCTTGCAGAACGGGCGATAAATTTCGCACTGCGACGCGTCGGCATGGAGGTTGACCTCCTGGTGCGGATGCTTGCCGTAGTAGTGCGTCGGCACGTCGCCGGCGATGACGACCATCGGGATCGAATCGAGCGAGGCGTTGGCCACGCCGGTACAGGCGTTGGTCAGGCCCGGACTCAGGTGCGAGAGAAGGACCGACGCCTTCTTCGTGGCGCGGGCGTAGCCGTCGGCCATGTGCGCGGCGATTTGCTCGTGCCGGGTATTGACGAACTTGATCTTCGTGCTCTTCGAGAGCGCCGCCAGCACGGCAATGTTGGTGTGTCCGCAAAGTCCGAAAATATGCTCGACGCCACGCTCTTCAAGATAACGCACCAGTTGATTCGATATCAGGTCTTTCATCTGTCACTCCTTCAATTGTTGAACAACGACGGTGTTTGTCTTGCCACCACGGAAGCCTCCCGAACCGTCTTTCACTGCCGACCCCTCCAGCCTGCAGACGCCTCGTCTGCAAACACCTGCCACTTTGATTTCCCTTATCAGCCCTTTATCCGCCCAGAACCGCGTGCTGCACCGACGCCAGAACGGGCCGCAATTCCTCGATCGACATCTGCCCCGGCGCGGAACAGTGCTTGCCGAAGCCAAACGTCATCGACGAACCGAAAACCCAACCAAAAACCCTGGCCACCGTCCCCAACCCGCCCATCGACATGCTGACCAATGGAATGCCGCATACCTTGCTGGCCTTGAGCGTGGCGGAAAGCAGCGCGAGGACGTCCTCTTCCCCTTTGGGCATGACCACCACCTTGGCGATATCAGCACCAAGTCCTTCCGCCTCGACAAACCGCCCGGACAACTCCTCGTCACTCGGAGTGAATTCGTGGTTGTGATACGACATGATCATCGCCACACCGTTTTCCCTCGACACTGCCCGCAGCATCGCCACGTTGTCTAGCGAGTTGCTCATTTCGTAGTCGATGATGTCGATGCAGCGGCTAACGCACGCAGCCACGTAGAGCTTTAGGACATCCGACTCGTTGAGTGCACTGAAGCCACCGCCCTCGCCGATCGTCCGGCAGGCAAAGATGACCGGGACGCCTTCCGCCGCCGCCTTGATCTCCCGTGCCAAATCGATAACGGCGGCAATGTCGCCGAACCCCTCGAAGAAATCGACACGCCACTCGATCAGATCAGGCGCCTTCGGCAACAGTGCAGCCAGTTCATCGAGCACGGCCGCCCGACTGCGACCGACGACGGGGGTACAAATCAGCGGCTGGCCGGAACGACCAATCGCTTTTCCCCCAATCTGGATCCGTTTCATGACTGTTCGGGGCTCAGGCGACGTCGCCGGACGAAACGCGGAATTGGGTGGGTAGCGGCGCGAACGACAGATATCCTTGCCGGTGTTGAACCGACCTTGGCAAAGAAAACACATCAGTAAAAATAGTCATCCCCTGCTCCCATTCCAGCCAATCAAGCGCGAAACGATGAAGGCACGCGTTATTGTTTTTTGGGAATACTAGGCGCAGTCAAAGAGGGAGTCGATCGAGAAAAGCCGCTTTTGCGCGATAAACAAACGCACGAGCGCGATTATCGCGCCAAATACTCGACCAAAGACCGGGTGGAACTTGGTTTGATGTCCCTGTCTGCTACACCCGGCGAATGGCCGCCGAATAGCCGCCTTCGGCCACCCGAAAACCCGGCGCCGCAAGCGAAACGAAGAAAAACGGGAATTACAACAGGCCGTCTTACGACTCGGGCCGCGGGGAGCCTTTTGCAACCGTGGCGTCGTCCGGCAAGCGGGAAAGCAGCACCTTGTCGACACGGTTCCTGTCCATGTCGACCACCTCGAAGCGGCACCCCGTCGTCTCGAAGTTATCGGCGACAGCGGGAATCCTGCCGAGCACGTACATGACCAGACCGCCCAAGGTGTTATAGGCGTTCTCGTCTTCGCCGGGGAACTCGTCCTCGACGTCGATTGCCGTCTTGAGGCGCTCGATCGAGACACTGCCGTCGATCAGCCATGAGCCGTCGTCTCGCATGACGATATCCTCGTCTACCTCGCCGTCGGACGAGGGAACGTCGCCGACGATCGATGACAACACGTCGGTCAGGGTAACCAGGCCTTGCAATTCGCCGTATTCATCGACGATCAAGGCACATTGCTGACGCGCGCGGCGGAAGCTCTCCAGCAGATGCGTGGTGGTCATCCCCTCGGGCACGAACAGCGGCGAACGCAACGTACGTTCGATATCCAGCGACTCGCCGGCCAAAGCCGCCTTGAGCAGATCCGCCGTACGCAGGATGCCAACAATGTGCTCAAGCCCGTCGCGGCATACCACGACACGCGTATACGGGCTCTCGGAAAGGCGCGACCTGATTTCCTCCGCTGGCGCATCGAGATCGAGCTGGTAAATATCGTTGCGGTGGGTCATGATCGCGCCGATACGCTGCTCGTCGAGTCGCAGCACGTTGGACACGATCGCCTGCTCACTCTCATGGAACACGCCGGCTTCGGCGCCCTGCTCCATCAGCACATTGATCTCGTCGTCCGTTACCGGCGCTCCGCTGCCTTTACGCGCGCCAATAACCTTCAGCACCAGCGTCGATGACGAGGAAAGCAACCACACAAGTGGGCGGGCGGCACGCGCGAGAAAGGTCATCGGGGTTGCAACGATCGCGGCAACCGTTTCGGGGGCCAGCAAGCCAAGGCGCTTGGGTACCAGTTCGCCCACAACCACGGAAAAATAGGTCAGCACGACCACAACCACCGACAGGGCCAAACCATGGGCATAGGGCTGCAGCAACGGAATTTCCCTGAGCCACGCCTTCAGCGGCTCAGCCAGCGCATTGTCGCCGATCGCCCCGCTGAGGATGCCGACGGTGGTAATTCCCACCTGGATCGTCGACAAGAAGGCCGACGGTTCCTCGTTCAACTCCAGAGCGGTTTTCGCGCCGGGAGAACCGTCATCAGCCAGATTCTGCAAGCGCGATCTGCGCGAAGAGACAACGGCGATTTCCGACATGGCCAGAACGCCGTTGAGCAGAATCAGAAAAATCAGCAGGACAAAGTCCATTCAATAACTCCAGGTGCTCCTGGACAATGCCGGTCAATCCAGCAGTTCATGCTCCAGTGACTCATGCAACTTGACCGGCTTGGCGAGATTTTTTCGCATGCGCAGATTAAGCATTTCCACCGCCAGAGAGAACGCCATGGCGAAATAGATGTAGCCCTTCGGCACATGGTGCCCCAACCCCTCGGCAGCCAGCGCCATGCCGACGATCAGAAGGAAAGAAAGGGCGAGCATCTTGATCGATGGATGTGCCGAGACGAACTCCCCGATATAGCGCGCGAAAAGCATCATCAGTCCGACGGAGGCAACAACAGCAGCAATCATGACGGCCACATCCCGGGCCATGCCGACCGCGGTGATGATCGAATCAAGCGAAAACACGAGGTCGATGACCATGATCTGCATGACGACGGCCGCGAAACTCGCCTTGACCTGTTTGCGGGTATGCGTCCCTTCTTCACCTTCGAGCAGCTCATGGATTTCCTGCGTACTCTTCCACAGAAGGAACAACCCGCCGAGGAACAGGATGATCTCTCGTGGCGAAAACGGTTGCCCCAGAAGACTGAACAGAGGCTCGGTTGCACCGACCATCCACGATAGAAGGAGCAACAGGGCGATCCGCATGAACATCGCGAAAAAGAGGCCGATGCGCCGGGTCTTCTCGCGCGACTCCTTGGGCAGGCGATCGACGAGAATCGAGATGAAAATGATGTTGTCGATTCCGAGCACCAACTCCAGCGCGGTCAACGTAAAAAAGGCAATCCAGGCTTCCGGGCTCAACAACAACGACAGCAAATCCATATCGATTCAGTTCCAAGAAAGAAATAGTCCGGCAGGGATTATACCGGTCAGAGATCACTCTCTCCGGAAAAACAGGAAAGTCCGGAACAACGGATGACCGGTGGCGAGGCCTCTCGCCCCCCTGACTGCCTGACGCGAGCCTCCTGCGTCAGAGAACGGATTGCCCAGAGCCTTCCACCGCCACGATGGCCTTGGCCTGATTGAAGTCATCGGCGTAGCCCGATGCATACAAACAGCATGCCAGCTGGTTGGCAATCGGCGAAGGAAGCATCACTTCGCCAGTCAGTACGCGCCGGGTCCAGCCTGCCGAGGTCTTTGCATCGCACGATTCAGGGAGGTTCGGCAGCGTTTTCAGACTGTCGTGTTCGGCATCGAAAAGAATATCGCAGCAGCCCTCATGCAAATACTCGATGCGCGGCCGCCGCTTCGGGTTGGCGTATGGCTCCCCCTCCGTGGCCCGCGCCAGCAACGCATGGCTGCCCAGCGAAGCGATGACTTCGCGCATCGTTTCGATGTAGTCGGGATGGGTCGCCGCGGCCAGCAACAGCCCTTCGCCCCGGAATGGATCAAGCATCTTGACGAGACTGTGCGCGCTGTTGCGCACGCCAAGACGACTGCGCAACAGCAGCAGGTTGTTCAGCCCGGGGGAGATGGCCGATAGCGGCACGAAGGCCATGCCGTTCTCATCCAATGCTTGCTGTGCCTGCAGAATGCTCGCGCATGGCATCAACCCGAATTCACGAAAAACCTGAGCCGTGGTAACCCGCCCGTACCCCTCGATCAAGCCGTGCACCAGCACCGGAATGCCATAGCGTTTTAAAAGGAACGCGAGCAAGGGCGTCAGATTGACCCCTTTTCGTGCGCCGTTGTACGACGGAATCACGACCGGCCTGAAACGGCCAGCCGGGCGCGGCAACGCGTAGTGGCGTTCATTCAGCGCGGTCAGGAAACCGATCATTTCGTCGATGCTTTCGCCTTTGAGGCGCAGAGCGATCGTGATCGCCCCCAGTTCGAGTTCGGGAACACCACCGTCGAGCATGGCACCGTAAAGCTGCTGCGCCTCCTCGAGCGAGAGATCGCGTGCCCCCTCGCTGCCGCGTCCAAGTTCCCGAATAAAGTGCGCGTAGTTCATGCTGGTCCCGAAATGCGTTACGACGTAGTGAAATCAATGGTCAGACGAGCCTGTAAAGGGCGACTCGACCTGCATGGAACTTAGCAACAGTTATGCCAGAAGAGAAACGACGGCACTCAGCGAATGGCCAGGGGGAAACTCCAGTGGAACCGCATTATGTTGGTGCAGCGAAAAGCGAGAAACGCATCAAGACGGAGCAGAACTACTTGATGCGCTGCAGCTTCGGCCGCCCGGCGGGAGGCGTCGGCTCGTGATCGTCGCCCGCTCCTCCCGTTCCTTCTCCGCGCCCAGCCGTCCGCGGCGCCGATTCCGCTTCTTCCGGCGATTCGGCTTCAAACGCCATCCCTGCACCATTCTCCCGTGCATAGATGGCCGTCACGTTTCCCACCGGGAAATAGATGTCACGCGCGACGCCGCCGAATCGGGCCTGGAAGCTGACCGCATCATTGGCGATCTGTAGATTGCCGGTCGCTTCATAGCCGATATTCAGGACGATTTGCCCATCCCTGACGAATTCGCGGGGGACGCGAGCCCATTCATCGGCCTTGACTGCGATGTAAGGCGTGAACCCGTTATCGGTGCACCATTCGTGAATGGCACGGATCATGTACGGTTTGGTCGAAGGCAGATTCTTGGACATGTGCTTGCCGAGGAGTCAAGTCAGAACCCCGGAAACGCAGCACCGGGGATTCCAGAAGAACAATTGTCTACAACGCGCCTCAGCGGCGCATTGCCTTTTCCGACGGGGTCAGCGCATCGATATACCCCTGCCGGCTGAAGATGCGCTCAGCGTACTTCATCAATGGCGCCGCCGACTTCGGCAACTCGATTCCATAGTGGTCGAGACGCCACAGCAAAGGCGCGATGGCCACGTCAAGCATCGAGAAATCGTCACCCAGCATGTGCTTCTGCTTGACGAACACCGGCGCCATTTCCGTCAGTCTGTCGCGAATCGTCTGCCGCGCCTTGTCCGCCGTTTTCAGATTCTTCTCCAGCGCCTCGATATGGGAAAACACTTCGCGCTCCATGGTCACCAGCAACTGGCGGGCGCGGGCGCGCATGATCGGATCGGGCGGCATCAACTGCGGATGGGGGAAGCGCTCGTCGATGTATTCATTGATGATGTTCGGTTCATAGAGGATCAGATCGCGCTCGACCAGCACCGGCACGCGCCCATAGGGATTGACCATGGCAATGTCCTCCTGCTTGGCGAAGAGGTCCACGTCGATCACCTGGAAATCCATCCCCTTTTCGTAGAGGACGATACGGCAACGCTGGCTGAACGGACAGGTCGTGCCCGAGTAGAGATTCATCATGTTCAATACCCCTATAAAACAAAACCGGCACCGGGACGGCGAATGCTCATGCCGACGATGCCGAAGCCTGAATCAGGCGGTTACTCAATTCTTTTTGACGTCTTTCCAGTATTCCTTCTTCAGCGCGTACGACACGCCGAACAGGACCAGCAGGAACACCAGCACCCCTACGCCGAGCTGCTTGCGGTACCCCGCGGCAGGCTCTCCCGCCCAAACCAGAAAGCCGACAAGATCGGCGATCTGCTTGTCGAATTCCGCCGGCGAAAGTTGGCCGGGCGACGCGAGACTCAGCTTGCGGGCTTCCCGGTCGAAAAGTTGCTGCCCCTGCAGCTGCCACAAGACATGCGGCATTCCCACATTCTCGAAAAGCACGTTGTTCCAGCCGGTTGGCCGCTTCTCGTCGATATAGAAGGAACGCAGGTAAGTGTAAAGCCAATCGGCACCGCTGCCGTCCGCAGAGGCACGCGCCCGCGCCACCAGGGATAGGTCGGGAGGCATCACGCCGAACCATTGCTTCTGCTCTCCGGCCCGGGCAGCCACGCGCATCGGCTCGCCGATCTTTTCCGCAGTGAACATCAAGTTATCCTTGATCTGCTGCTCCGTCAGACCAATCTCCATCAGGCGGTTGTAGCGCACGAAACTCATTCCGTGACAGTTCAGGCAGTAATTGACGAAGGTCCGCGCACCGCCCTGCAACGCCGCTTTGTCGCCCTGCACATCGGGCGCCTTGTCAAGCACCACGCCACCGACTGCCGCGAGAACGGTGAGCGGAACGAATAACACGCCCAACAGGAGCTTCTTCACGATGTCCGCTCTCATTTGTAGGTCACCCTTTCCGGCTCCGGCTTGCACTTGTCGATCTTCGAATACCAGGGCATCAACAGGAAAAAGCCGAAGTACACGACGGTACAGATCTGCGAAACAATCTCGCTGACCGGCGAAGGCGGCTGCGTGCCAAGGTAGCCAAGTGTCAGGAAGGCCACGACGAAAACCGAGAGGAAGGTCTTGAAGATCGGCCCGCGATAACGGATCGATTTGACCGGACTGCGATCGAGCCAGGGCAGGAAGGCGATGATCACCACCGATGCGCCCATCGCGACGACCCCCCAGAATTTCGCTTCAAGTCCGAAGATCGGCCAGACGACGGCACGCAGGATCGAGTAGAACGGGGTGAAGTACCACACTGGCGCGATGTGCGGCGGCGTCTTCAACGGGTCAGCCGGGAAGAAGTTGTTGTACTCGAGGAAGTAGCCACCGCCCTCGGGTGCGAAAAAGACCACGGCGAAAAACGCCATCAGAAAAACCACCACGCCGACGATATCCTTCACGGTGTAGTAGGGATGGAAAGGTATTCCGTCCAGGGGAATTCCGTCGGGGCCGAGGTGCTTCTTGATCTCGATGCCGTCGGGATTATTCGACCCGACCTCGTGCAAGGCGATGATGTGCGCCGCAACCAACCCGAGCAACGCCAGCGGAACAGCGATCACATGGAACGAGAAAAAACGGTTGAGCGTCGCATCGCCGATCACATAATCGCCACGTATCCAGATCGACAGCGGCTCACCGATCAACGGGATGGCAGAGAACAGATTGACGATCACCTGCGCGCCCCAGAAGGACATCTGCCCCCATGGCAACAGGTAGCCCATGAACGCTTCAGCCATCAGCACCAGGAAAATCAGCATGCCGAAAACCCAGATAAGTTCGCGCGGCTTGCGATAGGAGCCATAGAGCATCCCGCGGAACATGTGCAGATAGACGACGACGAAGAACGCGGACGCGCCGGTCGAGTGCATGTAGCGGATCAGCCAGCCCCAGTTGACGTCGCGCATGATGTACTCGACGCTGGCGAAAGCCACCGGGACGCCACTGGCGTTGAGCGACGCATCCGGCTTGTAGAACATCACCAGGAAGATGCCGGTGAGGAGTTGAATAGCCAGGACAACGATTGCCAATGAGCCGAAGAAATACCAGAAATTGAAATTCTTCGGTGCGTAATACTCGGAGAGATGCCCCCGCCACAGCGAAGTCGCGGGGAAGCGCGCATCGAACCATTCAAGCAGGTTGCCTTTCAGCGTACCGTCGGACTTGTACTTCTCGTAACCGGAATTCGCAGCCATCGCTTACGCCCCTTTCTTGTCTTCGCCGATCAGGATGCGCGTATCGGACAGGTAAGTGTGCGGGGGCACCTCCAGATTGCTGGGGGCCGGCTTGTTGCGGAAGACACGCCCGGCGAAGTCGAAGGTCGACCCGTGGCACGGACAGAGGAAGCCTCCCTGCCAGTCCGCGGGCATCCCTTCCTCAACGCCCTTCTTGAACTTGGAGGTCGGCGAGCAGCCCAGATGCGTGCAGATACCGACGGCGACCATCAGGTTCGGCTTGATCGAGCGGGTCGGGGTCTTGCAGTACTCAGGCTGTTGCTTGCCGTCCGACTTCGGGTCGGCGACGGCCTCATCGAGTTTGGCGAGGGTGTCGAGCATTTCCTGGCTGCGGTTGATGATCCACACCGGCTTGCCACGCCACTCGACGGTAATCATTTGTCCCGGCGCGAGATTGGACACGTCCACTTCGACCGGCGCTCCGGCCGCCTTGGCACGCTCGGAAGGGAGCATGCTCGATACGAAAGGCACCACCGCGGTCAACGCGCCTGCGCCGCCCACCGCGGCTGTCGCCACAATCAACCGCCGTCTGCCACAATCCACTTTCCCCGCTGTGCTCATCGTGCCGATCCCCGACGGTTAGTCTGATTATTAGGAACAGGGGCGGATTATACGCAAGATTCGCCCCGCAAAAAAGCGTCCAAGGGCGCCAAATACTTAATCTGCAAGCGATTTCCGCTCACGCATGGCTTGCGCCAAGGTGCCGGAATCGACGTACTCAAGCTCCCCTCCGACCGGAACCCCCCGCGCAATGCGTGACACCCGAAGCCCCCGACTCTTGAACATCTCGCTCAGATAATGGGCCGTCACTTCGCCTTCGTTGGTGAAATTGGTCGCCAGGATCACCTCGCGCACGATACCGTCACTCGCACGTGCCAACAGACGTTCGAGTTGCAATTCGCGCGGACCAACCCCGTCGAGGGGCGACACCCGCCCCATCAAAACGTAATAGAGACCCGAATACGCCTGTGTTTGTTCCATCATGTTCATGTCGACCGGCGTCTCGACGACACAAAGCAACCCGGGATCGCGTTTCGTCGATCGGCAGCGCTCGCAGACCTCGCCTTCGGTGAAGGTATTGCAGCGCTGGCAGTGCCTGAGCACCTGCAAGGTCTGGTGCAGCGCATCGACCAGACGCTGCGCGCCAGGACGGTCGCGCTGCAGAAGGTGATACGCCATGCGCTGCGCCGACTTCGGGCCGACGCCCGGCAGGCAACGCAGCGCCTCGATCAGGTTTTCCAGGCTCGATGGCGCAGCCATCAGAAAGGAAGCTTCATCCCGGCCGGCAGGTTCATTCCGGCAGTGAATCCCGCCATGCGCTCGCGCGTCACCTCATCGACACGACGCATCGCGTCGTTGACCGCTGCAGCGACCAGGTCTTCCAGCATCTCCTTGTCGTCCATCACCGAGGTATCGATCGCCACGCGACGCACATCATGCGCGCAGGTCATCGTCACCTTGACCATCCCGGCGCCGGACTGCCCTTCGACCTCGACCTGCGCGAGCTGCTCCTGCGCCTTCTTCATGTTTTCCTGCATCATTTGCGCCTGCTTCATCAGGCCGGCGATTCCGCCTTTCATCATGGTACGTGCCTCAAAATGGTGGGTGATTAAACGGGTTTGATCGACGATTCGATCAGCGTGGCGTCGAAAACATCGATCACCTCGCGAACGAATTCGTCCTGCTCGACGGATGCCACGGCCTGCTCCTGGCGTTCCTGGCGATGCCGCTGGGCGACTGCTGCCGGCGTATCGCCGACGACGTCATCAAGCTCGATCACCACGGTGACCGGCCGACCGAGATGCTCCGACAGCACCTGCTGCAACTTGTCCTGCGCCGATTTCATCTGCAGGTGGCGGTGCGTGGTAGAGAGACGGAGGAAAACGCGATTGCCCTCGAACGCCCTCAGTTCGCAATGCTGCGCCAACTCGCGCGCCATTCCGCCGAGTTTGAGGGAGGACAGGGTTGTGTGCCAATCAAGCGGACCGGTTTCGGACGACGAGACCTGTGGCGCTTTCGCCATTTCCAGTAGTGCGTCCGCCGCAACCGGAGGCTCGCTCGCCGAGCCTTCCGTGACCGGCTTTTTCGCAGCTTGCGCTGGAGCGGCGGCAACATCGAGCGCCGCCTTCTCCGGAACCGGCCTGGACGGCTCAACCAGCGCCACTGGCGCTGCGCCCGACACCTGCGGCGCGACAACGTACTTCGCGGCCCCTTCCTGCGCCTCCTGCGCCACTTGATCGCCCGGCACTGCCGGACGGAACGCATGCAGACGCAACAGCGACATCACGAAGCCATCGCGATCATCGGGAGCGAGATGCAGTTCGCTGCGTCCCTGAATCGCGATCTGGTAGGCCAACTGTACGTATTGCGGATCGAATCGTTCGGCGAAGCCCAGAATCCGGCCGCGCTCGGGGAGATCGTCGGCGATGGCCTGCGGCGCGAACTGGGCGACCTGGATCCGGGTCATCAGGCTCGCGAGCTCCTGCAACGCCACGGCGAACGACAGGCTGCGCGTTGACATGTCATCCACCACGCGCAGCATTGCAGCGACATCCGCCGCCAGCAGCGCGTCGAGGATCGAGAACAGGTAGTCGAGGTCGACCGTTCCCAGCATGTCGCGCACCTGCGCCTCTTCGACCTTGCCGGCACCATGGGCGATGGCCTGATCGAGCAGGGACAAGGCATCGCGCATGCTCCCCGCGGCCGAACGTGACAGCAACGCCAGCGCCCCAGGCTCGGCAGGAATCGACTCGACGTCGAGAATATGCCGGAGATGCGCGGCGATCAGCGGCGGCGTCATCTGCTTCAGGTTGAACTGCAGGCAACGCGACAGCACCGTCACCGGAATCTTCTGCGGATCGGTCGTCGCCAGGATGAACTTCACATGCTCCGGCGGCTCTTCGAGGGTCTTCAACATCGCGTTGAACGCCGAGTTCGAGAGCATGTGTACTTCGTCGATGACGTAGACCTTGAAGCGCCCGCGCGTCGGCGCATAGACCGCATTCTCGAGCAACTGGCGCATCTCGTCGACCTTGGTGTTGGTCGCCGCGTCGACTTCGAGCAGGTCGACGAAGCGCCCCGCGTCAATTTCGGTGCAGGCCGAACAGTCACCACAGGGCGTCGCCGTTATCCCGCTTTCACAGTTGAACGACTTGGCCAGGATGCGGGCGAGCGTCGTCTTGCCGACCCCGCGCGTTCCGGTAAAGAGGTAGGCATGATGCAGCCGCTGCTCGTTCAGGGCATGGGTCAACGCCCTGACCACATGCTCCTGCCCGACCAGGCTCTCGAAAGTTTTCGGGCGCCACTTGCGCGCCAGGACTTGATAGCTCATCGAATGCGTCTACGCCGGTCCGGCAGAACCACTGGACGCTCCGGTCACAGAAGCTCCTCAAGGCGCAGGCGAGTCACGGCCCCCTTAACGACGGCAAGGCTCTCGATCTTGCCAATCGCCGCATCGATGTTCTTTTCACGCGTCTTGTGCGTGAGCATGATGATATCGGTCTGTTCCTCGCCCTCGTCCGGCTCACGCTGGATCATCGCGTCGATCGAAATCTGCTGGTCGGCCAGGATGCGCGTGATATCGGCCAGCACGCCCGGCCGGTCTTCCACACGCATGCGCAGGTAATAACTCGTTTCCACCTCGGCGAGCGGCAGTATCGGCAATTCGACGATGGCATCGGGCTGGAAGGCGAGATGCGGAACACGATGCTCGGGATCGGCAGTATGCATCCGCGCCACGTCGACGAGGTCGGCAATCACCGCCGACGCTGTCGGTTCGGCGCCCGCGCCCTTGCCGTAGTAGAGCGTCGCCCCGACGGCATCGCCCTTGACCAGCACCGCGTTCATCGCGCCTTCGACGTTGGCGATCAAACGCTTGGCCGGGATCAGCGTCGGATGGACGCGCAACTCGACCCCCTCGGGAGTCCGTTTGGTGATCCCCAGCAGCTTGATCCGGTAACCGAGTTGTTCGGCGTATTTGATGTCGGCGGACTCGAGCTTGCTGATCCCTTCGATGTAGGCCTTGTCGAACTGCATCGAGTTGCCGAAGGCGATCGCGCTCATGATGGTCAGCTTGTGCGCCGCGTCGATCCCTTCGATATCGAAGGTCGGGTCGGCCTCGGCATAGCCGAGTTGCTGCGCTTCCTTGAGGACATCCGCGAAGGGCAGCCCTTTGCTGCGCATCTCGGAAAGGATGAAGTTGGTGGTCCCGTTGATGATCCCCGCGATCCACTCGATGCGGTTTGCCGTCAGCCCCTCGCGCAGCGCCTTGATGATCGGGATGCCACCGGCCACCGCGGCCTCGAAAGCCACCGTAACGCCTTTTTTCTGGGCCGCTGCGAAGATCTCGTTGCCGTGCGTCGCCAGCAGCGCCTTGTTGGCAGTAACCACATGCTTGCCGCTCTCGATCGCCTTGAGCACCAGGTCCTTGGCCACGCCATAGCCGCCGATCAACTCGATGACGATATCGACCTCGGGATCATTCACGACGGCAAACGCGTCGTCGGTCAGCCGGCAACTGCCCTCCGTCACCTTTCGCGCCAGGTCGAGATTCTTGTCTGCCACCACGGTAATCTGGATCGGGCGACCGGCACGGCGAGCGATTTCCTCGGCGTTGCGTTTGAGTACGGAAAAGGTGCCGCCACCGACAGTGCCGATGCCGAGCAGTCCAACGTTGATCGGTTTCATTAAAGTGCCTTCTTAAAACAATACGCGGAGATGAACATCCCCTCGCGAAAATAAAATCGGTGCGCCCGGGTTCGCTGCACGCCGGAATCCAGCGCCAGCACATCGCATCCCAAGGCCCGCGCCTTTGCTTCCAGCCAGCCGAGCATCATCCGGCCGGCGCCATGGGAACGCCTGGATTCATCGCTGACCAGGTCATCGACGTACAGGCGACGCCCTTCATAGGTATTCTCGATGATTCGCCAGACTGCGACGGAAACAACATCATCACCTTGCGACACCACCGCCATGCGCGCGCCACCGGCGAGAACCTCATGCAGACGCAACGCATAATCCACCGGCAATTGCGGACGCAACTGCCGATGAACGCGCTCCGAACGCTTCAGCCAGTCCTGCTCGACGACCTCGCCCTGATCATTGGTAATCGCTATTACCCGCATATCAGGTACCGTGACGCTTGCGGTAGCCTTCGAGGAAGCGCCCGAGCCGGGTGATCGCCTCCCGGAGCAGATCCTCGTGTGGCAGGAATACGAGCCGGAAGTGATCCGGATGCGGCCAGTTGAAGCCCGTCCCCTGGACGAGAAGGACCCGCTGGTCACGCAAAAGTTCGGCAATGAATTCCTGATCGTCCTTGATCGGATAAACCTCGGGATCGAGGCGCGGGAACATGTAGAGGGTCGCCTTCGGCTTGACGCAGCTCACACCGGGAATGCTGGTAATCAGTTCGTGCGCCAAATCGCGCTGGCGTGCCAGACGCCCGCTCGGCGCCACCAGGTCGTTGATGCTCTGATACCCCCCCAGCGCGGTCTGGATGCCATACTGCCCGGGCACATTGGCGCACAGTCGCATCGAGGCGAGCATGTCCAGCCCTTCGATATAGTCACGCGCATCGCGCCGGTCGCCGGAAACAACCATCCAGCCGGCACGGTAGCCGCACGAACGGTAGTTCTTGGAAAGACCGTTGAAGCTGATGGTGAGGACGTCTTCCGACAACGAACCAATCGCCGTATGCGTCTCGCCGTCGTAGAGGACCTTGTCGTACACTTCGTCGGCGTAGATGATCAGCCCGTGCTCGCGGGCGATGGCGATGATCTCCATCAGTACGCTTTCCGGGTAGAGCGCACCGGTCGGATTGTTGGGATTGATGATCACGATGGCCCGGGTGCGCGGCGTGATCTTTGCGCGGATATCCGCGAGATCCGGTAGCCACTCGTTCGCCTCGTCGCACAGGTAATGTCTGGGAGTCCCTCCGGAAAGGCTCACCGCCGCGGTCCACAACGGATAATCCGGCGCCGGCACGAGAACTTCGTCGCCCGTGTTGAGCAGCGCGTTCATGGCCATGACGATCAATTCGGAGACGCCATTGCCGATGTAGATATCCTCCAGCGTCACACCCTTGATGCGCTTTTCCTGGGTGTAATGCATCACCGCCTTGCGCGCGGAGAAGATCCCCTTGGAATCGGAATAGCCTGCCGCATTGGGCAGGTTGCGGATCATGTCGAGCTGAATTTCCTCAGGCGAATCGAAGCCGAATGCCGCCAGGTTGCCAATGTTCAGCTTGATGATCTTTTGACCTTCGTCTTCCATTCGCTTGGCCTGCTGCAACACAGGACCGCGAATGTCGTAGCAGACGTTGGCCAGTTTGTTCGACTTATACACCGGCTTCATGGCACCCCCTTCAATGATCGAACGCCTCGCGACCATTCGCCGAAACACGGGAAACGCCTCGCAATTAAGAAGCGCACTCGCCTGCGAACATCGATCAGCAAAAGCTATAATCCTACTTTATCACCTTGAACACCGCAATTTATGAAGCTGCAACCGGTTCAGGCACAAGGATTGAACGTCGTTACGGCCTATGGCGACGACTACGTGAGCGTCAACGCCGTCAGGCACAGCGCCAACCTGATCGTTCTACCGTCGCGCATCATCGAGAACTGGACTCTGTCACGGTTCGAGGACCTCGCGCTCGATGATTGTGCACTGCTGGCTGCCCTGGAGGTGGAAGTACTGCTGCTCGGCACAGGAAACCAGCTCCGTTTCCCCCGCCCGGAACTTCTTCAGCCGCTCATCGCGGTCAACAAGGGCCTTGAGGTCATGGACCTGCAAGCGGCCTGCCGCACCTTCAACATTCTGGCCGGAGAAGGCAGAAGCGTCGCCGCGGCATTGATCTTCTCCTGAACGCCCGCCACCGGGGCAAACCGTTTCCGGCGCGCCCCACTCCAACCACAAGAATGAAACGAATAGCCCTCAAGGTCGACGTCGACACGTATCACGGGACACGAACCGGTGTCCCCCGACTCGTCGATTGCCTTCGGCAGCATGGCGCACGCGCCACCTTCTTTTTTTCCCTCGGTCCGGATCAATCCGGTCGTGGATCGGCGAGTGAATCGCTCAAGCGGTACTACTCCCCAACCACCCGCCTCTATGGGCGCATCCTGCCGGCTCCCGACATTGGCCGTCTTTGCCGGAGCATCATGACCGATGCACGCGACGCCGGATTCGAAACGGGCATCCACGCCTGGAACCGGGTGCGCTGGGAAGGCGCCGGATTCGACACCGAACCGGCGTTGGTCGAGGAAGAAATGCGCCAGGCCGTGAAGTGCCACGAGGAAATCTTCGCGACACCGGCACAGGGATTCGCCGCCCCCGGCTGGCGCATGAGCCGCCATGCGCTGCGCCTGACGCAGCGGCTCGGTTTTTCCTACGCCAGCGACTGTCGCGGAACGCACCCCTTTCTTCCGGTCATCGACGGCGAACTGGTTGACTGCATCCAGATACCGACCACTCTTCCGACACTCGACGAAGTGATGATCCTCGATGCCAACCTGACTCCCGAACAGGCGGCCGAGAGGATTTTTCAGCTGTCACGTGCCATTTCAGGCGACCATGTCTTCACGTTGCGCGCCGAACTGGAAGGAATCCGTTTTGTCAGCGCGCTCGAAACCCTTCTGGAACGCTGGACGAACGGCGGATACGAACTGGTCGCCCTTATCGACCTGCACACGACACTGAAGTCCCAAACGCTGCCGCGATGTTCGGTCGAAACCGGAATCGTGCCCGGGCGGCCGGGCAACAGGCTGATACAGGGGAAGACATTTCCTCTCGCTTGACCCCTGCGGCGGTTTCAAAGACCATCGGGCTGAATTCACGATTTTTCCACCCCGAAAGGTCGCCAGCCAATGATCGACAACATTGTTCCAGACTTTGAAATCCCGGCCACCGGCAACACCGCCTTCCGATTGACAGAGCACCGCGGCAAGATCGTCGTCCTGTACTTCTATCCCAAGGACAGCACCCCAGGGTGCACGACCGAGGCACAGCAATTCCGTGACCTCCACGGGAGTTTCTCAAAGGCGGACTGCGTCATCGCCGGTGTCTCGCGTGACAGCCTGCGCTCGCACGAGAACTTCAAAGCCAAACAGGAACTGCCTTTCGCCCTGCTCTCCGACAGCGACGAGGCACTCTGCACGCAGTTCGGCGTAATCAAGGACAAAAAGCTCTACGGGAAACCGGTGCGCGGAATCGAGCGCAGCACCTTCGTCATTGACCGTCAAGGTATCCTTCGTCATGAATGGCGAAGCGTCAAGGCCGAAGGCCACGCCCAGGAGGTTCTGGACTTCGTCAGAACCCTCTGAACGCCCGGAACACAACGGCACCATCTACGGAGAACCACAGCTCATGGCCCCCAAACCAATCGCTAAAGCCAAGACCAGGAAACCCCCTGCCCGGCAAACCAAGCTCTTCGTACTCGACACCAACGTGCTGCTGCACGATCCGACATCGGTCTATCGCTTCGAGGAACACGACGTGTTCCTGCCGATGAAAACGCTGGAAGAACTCGACAACAACAAGAAAGGCCTCTCCGACGTCTCGCGCAACGCGCGTCAGGTAACCCGCACCCTGGACGAAATCGTCAGCAGCCAGGAAGACGGCATCCAGAACGGCATCCCGCTGGCCGAACTGTCGCACAAACTGGCCAGCGGCCGCCTGCTCCTGCAGACCGAGGCCATCGCCAACGAATTGCCCGCCGGCCTGCCGACCGCCAAGTCGGACAATCAGATCCTCGCCGTCGTCATCCACCTGCAACGCCTGAACCCGACGCGCAACGTCATCCTGGTTTCGAAGGACATCAACATGCGCATCAAAGCCCGGGCGCTCGGGCTGGAAGCGCAGGACTACTTCAACGACCGGGTCCTGGAGGATATCGACCTCCTCTACAGCGGCATCCGCGAGCTGCCGCAGGACTTCTGGGACAAGCACGGCCAGGGCATGGAATCCTGGAAACAGGAAAGCCGCACGCTGTACCGCGTCAAAGGCCCTTTGTGCCCGAAACTGGTGGTCAACGAATTCCTTTTCCAGGAGACTCCCCAACCGTTCTACGCCATCGTCCGCGAAACTGCCGGAAAAACCGCCCATTTCGAGACGCTGACCGACTACACCCACCCGAAAAACAGCGTCTGGGGCATCACGGCACGCAACCGCGAGCAGAATTTCGCGCTCAACCTGCTGATGGACCCGGAAATCGATTTCGTCAGTCTGCTCGGCCAGGCCGGCACCGGCAAGACGCTGCTGACGCTGGCCGCAGGACTGACCCAGGTACTCGACAGCAAGCGCTACTCCGAAATCATCATGACCCGTGTCACCGTTCCGGTTGGCGAGGACATCGGCTTCCTTCCCGGATCGGAAGAGGAAAAAATGGGGCCGTGGATGGGCGCCCTTGAGGACAATCTGGAAGTGCTCAACAAATCCGACGGCCACTACGGCGGCGAATGGGGCCGGGCAGCCACGCAGGACCTGATCCGTAACCGGATCAAGATCAAGTCGCTCAACTTCATGCGCGGACGCACGTTCCTGAACAAGTATCTGATCATCGACGAAGCGCAGAACCTCACGCCGAAGCAGATGAAAACCCTGATCACGCGCGCCGGCCCCGGCACAAAAGTGGTCTGCATGGGCAATATTGCGCAGATCGACACCCCCTACCTGACCGAGGGCAGTTCCGGCCTGACCTACGTGGTAGACCGCCTTAAGGGGTGGCCGCACTCCGGCCACGTCACCCTGCAGCGAGGCGAGCGTTCCCGCCTCGCCGATCACGCCGCCGAAGTGCTATAGTCCGGACCGTCATCGAGCCGTGCCGTCGGGAATTCCCGATCACGGCTCGTTCGTTTCTGGCGCCCGCACCCTCTGCGCACCTTGGCGCATTTCGGATCCTGCCCCCTCCCGGAGAATCGATTGAAACGACGTGATTTCATTGCCGCCTCCGCCGTTCTGGCCATACTGAACGGGACGCAGGCACATGCAGTCAACAAGCAGCCTGTCAAGAAGCCCGCCGCGAAACCGGTGGCGAAGAAAAAGCCGACGAAACGACCAACGAAACAGTCGGCAAAAGCCGCGGCGGCGGCCCAAGCGGCCGAATCCGAGGAAATGCCGCTGACGGAACCGCCACCACGCAACGCCATCAGCCTCTCCGAGGAACCTCTGCCGCAATGGCGCAACTACGACATCCACTCAACCATTACGCTGGCTAGCTATCAGGGCCGCGCCAGAGTGTGGCTACCGCTGGTTCAATACCGCGACACACCTTGGGAGCGTTCCCTCGGCCACCAGTGGCTGGGAAACTTCGAAACCGCTGGCATTTATCGCGATCCGGTCGCAGACATGGAGGTGTTCTACGCCGACTGGCCGGAGGGCGTCGCAGAACCGAAACTGGAACTCGTCAGCCAGATCGCCACGCAGGACCGCCACTTCGACATCACCCGTCGCGGGGCGACCGCCGAAAGAACGGAAATCCTGCGTCGCTGCCTGCGGGCTACGGAACTCGTTCCCAACGACGGCATCGTGCGGCGCACCGCCGAACGCGCGATCGGGCGCGTCAAGGACCCGCTCGCGCAGGGCAAGGCGATTTATGACTGGGTCGTCGAAAACACCACGTACGATCCCCTGATGAAGCAGGTCAGCCACACGAACATCGGCAGTCTGCTCGAAAACGGCCATTTTTCTGGACGCAGCACGGAAATCTCGCTGCTCTTCGTCGGCCTGTGCCGATCCGTCGGCATCCCGGCCCGCCCGGCCTTCGGGCTTCGCATGGATACGTCCCGGCTGTTCTCCAGCCTGGGGGTGACAGGAGACCTGAACGACGCCCAGCATTGCCGTGCGGAATTTTATTCACCCGGTTACGGCTGGATCCCGGTCAACCCGTCCGATGTCCGAAAGGCCATCCAGAGCGAGGGGCTGAGCAGCTTCGACCCGAAATTCAATGTATTCAAGAAGCTATTGTTCGGTTTCTGGGAAATGAACTGGGCCAGTTTCAATGCTGCACAAGACGTCACTCTCCGCGGATCGTCCGGCAGCACCCTACCGTTCCTGGTCCTCCCCGTACTCGAAACCGGCGAAGGCCGGTTCGACACCCCGGCCTCGGAACGCTTCAGCTACAGTGTTACCGCCCAGCGGGTATGAATCAGTACCCGCCTTGCGCGGCAAAATTCTCGAACCGGGTGTATTCGCCGAGGAAGGTCAGGCGCACGGTGCCGATCGGCCCATTCCGCTGCTTGCCGATGATAATCTCCGCCGATCCCTTGTCCGGCGTATCCGGGTTATAGACCTCGTCGCGGTAGATGAACATGATCACGTCGGCGTCCTGCTCGATGGCACCGGATTCGCGCAGATCGGACATGACCGGCCGCTTGTTCGGACGCTGCTCGAGCGAGCGGTTCAACTGCGACAGCGCGATGACGGGAACACTCAGTTCCTTGGCCAGTCCCTTCAGCGACCGGGAAATTTCCGAAATCTCGGTCGCCCGGTTCTCACCGCCCCCATGGGCCGACGACATCAGCTGCAGGTAGTCGATGATGATCAGTCCCAACTTGCCGCACTGCCGGTGCAATCGCCGCGCGCGCGCGCGCAGGTCGATCGGATTGAGCGCCGGCGTCTCGTCGATGTAGAGCGGCGCCTCGTGCATCTTGCCGAGGGCGAAGGACAGGCGCGACCATTCGTCGTCGTTGAGCCGCCCGGTACGCACCCGATGCGCATCAAGCCGCCCCACCGAGGACAGCATCCGCATCGCCAGTTGCGCACCACCCATTTCCATCGAGAACACTGCCACGGGAAGCCCGACCTCGATCGCCACGTGCTCGCCCATGTTCAGGGCAAATGAGGTCTTTCCCATCGACGGACGACCCGCGACGATCAGCAGATCGCCCGGCTGCAGGCCGGACGTGCGCGCATCGAGATCATGATAGCCGGTCGGTACGCCGGTAATCTCCGACGGGTTGTCACGGTCGTGCAACTCCTGGATGCGCTCAACCACCTGCGTCAGCAACGGGTTGATGTGCTGGAATCCGCTCTGGTGACGGAAGCCCGACTCGGCAATGGCAAAGACCTTGGCTTCCGCCTCGTCGAGCAGTTGCTTCGGATCGCGGCCGAGAGGGTTGAAGGCGCTGCCGGCGATCTCGTCGCCAGCGGTCACCAACTGGCGCAGGATCGCCCGTTCACGCACAATCTCCGCATAGCGCCGGATGTTCGACGCCGACGGCGTGTTGACGGCCAACTCCCCGAGGTAGGCCAGTCCGCCGGTTTCATTGCCCTCGCCTGCGAGATCGAGGCTTTCGGCGACCGTCACCGCGTCGGCGGGTTTGGCTCGCTCAAGCAGCTTGCTGATGTGCCGATAGATCCGCTTGTGCTCGTCGCGATAGAAGTCGCCTTCGCTGATGATGTCGGCGATCTTGTCGAACGCCGCGTTATCCAGAAGAAGACCACCCAGCACCGACTGCTCCGCCTCGATCGAATGCGGCGGCACGCGCAAATGGGCCAACGCCGGATCGACGGCAGGTTTCTCCTGGTTACCTCGGGTATACGACTTGGCCATGGAAATGACTCGAAAAAGCGGAAACGCAAGAGCGCGAGTTTACCTTGCGCCAGCCCCTGCAGGAATAAAAAAGCCTTGCTTGCGCAAGGCTTTTCCTGATTCATCGGGCGGCACCGCCGCCCAGGGTGTTGCGCTTACTGCTCGCCGACCACAGTGACGGTGATGTTCGCCAGAACGTCGGTGTGCAGCGCGACTTCCAGCGTCGAATCGCCGATCGCCTTGATCGGTCCGTTCGGCATGCGGATATCGGATTTCTCGACCGTAAAACCAAGCGCGGCGAGACCATCGGCAACATCGTAGTTGGTCACGGAGCCGAACAGACGGCCATCGACGCCGGCCTTGCGGGCGATGGTGACAACCACACCTTCCAGCTTGGTGGCGAACACCTGCGCCTCGGCCAGCTTCTCGGCAGCGGCCTTTTCCAGCTCGGCGCGCTTGGCTTCGAATTCCTTCAGCGCCGCCGGCGTGGCGCGCTTGGCCTTGCCATAGGGGATCAGGAAATTGCGGGCATAGCCGTCCTTGACCTTGACGAGATCGCCAAGGTTGCCGAGATTGACGACCTTTTCCATCAGAATAATTTGCATCGTCTTATCCTCGAATTATTGGTGGTTGTCGGTGTAGGGCAGCAGAGCCAGGAAGCGCGCGCGCTTGATGGCCACCGACAGCATGCGCTGATAGCCCGCCTTGGTCCCGGTCAGACGCGCCGGCATGATCTTGGCGTTTTCAGCGATATATTCCTTGAAGAGATCGACGTCCTTGTAGTCGATCATCTCCATCTTTTCTGCGGTGAAGCGGCAGAACTTGCGACGCTTGAACAGGCCGCTGCCACGCTTCTTGACGTTCTTGTCATCCTTTTTCTTGAAAAACCTAGCCATTTTGATTTCCTTCTTCAAATTCAATCGTGGTCACATGCAGACGCGGTTGCTTGCTGTTTTTGCTCCGGGCCGCCAAAAATCCGACAAGACGGACCGACATCCCCGGTGCAACATCCTGAATCCATCTCGCCGTGTCGCCCAACGCAATAGCCGGGACTTCACATTCGACACGCCGCAGACTTCCTGCCTCGATCTGTTCCGACTGGTGTCCGATCACACATTCGATGACCGGCACGCCAGCAGGGGTATAACGTAACGCCTTGCGCTCGATCAACACCCCGGAAAGTTCGACGCGATTCAGGACAGCCCCGACAATCAGCTCGCCTGTTCCGCTTCCGGCGCTGCCGCAGCAGGCGCTTCCTCACGCGGCTCCATCATCGACTTCGACTTCTCTTCCTTCATCATCGGGGAAGGCGTCGTGATGGCTTTCTTCATCTTGATGGTCAGATGGCGCAACACGGCATCGTTGAACTTGAAGCCATGCTCAAGCTCGGCCAGGACCTCGCCATTGCACTCGATGTTCATGAGTACGTAATGGGCCTTATGCAGCTTCTGGATCGGATAGGCCAGCTGGCGGCGGCCCCAGTCTTCAAGGCGATGGATTTGACCACCCTGGGCGGTGATAATCGACTTGTAGCGATCGATCATCGCCGGGACCTGCTCGCTCTGGTCCGGGTGGACGATAAAGACAATCTCGTAATGGCGCATGAACACTCCTTTTGGCAAAAGCCCCCCGCCATGCGAACGGTGGGGCAAGGTGGAAAAGGCGGCGATTCTACAAGAAAACCGTTTGTCAATCAATGCGTTTCGGAGTGTCCTCAAACGCCTTCAAAGGAGATGCCCCGGAGTCCGAAAGCCCGGTTGCTGATGGGGATTCCAGGCGACGGCGGAGGTCATCCACAGGCAAGCCGAGCGCGAGATCCTGCTCGATCAGTGCCAGCAACGGTAACAACTGCCGGGCGAGTTCCGCCAGATGAGGCCTTAGGACGCTGTCCTCTCCTGCGCGCAGCAACGCCACAGCCCGATCAAGAGAGGGCACCGAACCGCCCGCCGGAGCCTGTTGTGGCGCGCTGCAGGCGATCACCTGGTTCCCTCCCGCCTGCTGCGCGGCCTTCAGGCGGGCACCGGCGAGCTCGATCAACCCACCTGCTGAACTGACGGCATCAACCGGGCTGTTGGCGATACCGACACTAACGGACAGCCTGAGCCGCTGCCCATGCACGGAAATATTGGCGCCCCGGATTGCCTCGCGCAGGCGGTTGCCAAAAGATTCGCAAGCGGCGGACGAGGTTCCCGGCGAAATCACTACCAACTGGCTGCCGATGTAATGCCCAAGGCTGTCTTCCTTGCGGATTTTCCCGGACAGCATCGATATGAAGCGCCGCTGCAACTGCTTCAACGCATCGACTCCATGCTCTTCACGCAGCGCCCCAACGTTGTCGAAGCCCATCACGATGGCACTGACCTCACTGTGGTGGCGCATGGCGTGGGACATTGCCTGAACCGCCTGCAGCTCGATGTACTTGCGGGTAAAAATGCCGGTTTCCGGATTCTGGACATTCTGTTCCAGATTTTCCTTGAGCTGATTACGTGCCTGTGCCAGCTTGAGCAACGAATCGATGCGCGCCAGCAACTCCGCCGAACCGGTATCGCGGTTGATGAAGTCAGAGGCCCCATGCGCCTTGGCCCGTTCGACCGCAACGTTGTCGTCGCCGGAAATCATCAACATCGGCATCTGGCACAGCCTGGACAGGCGTGAAGAGCGCACGCGCACCAGCAATCCGTCGCCGTCAAGCACCGGCAGCGAGAGCGAACAGATGACCAACTCAATGGAATGATCGAGCACCAGAACCTGCCAGGCCGCCTCGCCGTCCGCCTCTTCACGAAAATCGTACTGATCGCGGATGTGCCGGATGAGCATCGCGCGCACCATGCGCGATTCATCGACGATCAGGATGCGCGGCGGTTGATTTCGACTGTCCATCTCAACTCTGCTGGTTCGTTTGACTACAGCTTAGGCACCATTGACGCGAACATCCACCCAGCCGTTCGATCAGCTCGGGCGCGCCCTCTGGCAAGTCCAGAGGACACCATGATAACCATAAACCCCCCTCACAGCACCCCCGCCCATCAGGACGAAAAAGGTCGAATAGAAACAGTATGTTGTGTACATAATTAGCAACGACATCGACAAAAAGCGTTTACAACTCCGTGGTTTTCTTTTAGATTTCCGCCCCATGTTTTGTCACAAATCCATCACAATTTTTCTTTTCGCGACTGTCGCTGCTCTGTGCACCCCGGGCATTGGCTCGGCCGCCGAACAAACAGGCTTTGCGGAAGAAACTTCGTTTTTCGAGCGCTATACAAATAGCGCACAGGATCTGGTCCTGAAAGGTCTGGAACTCGTCGGCATCAACTATCGGCGCGGCGGAACCGATCCGGAGAAGGGGCTCGACTGCAGCGGCTTTGTTCAGGTCGTCTTCCGTGACGCAGTTGGCAAGCTTCTGCCCCGAACCGCCAAGGAGCAGAGTCAGGTCGGTGATGTAGTAGACAAGAAAGAGCTGAAGCCGGGCGATCTGGTTTTTTTCAATACCATGCGCCGGGCCTTTTCGCACGTCGGAATCTATCTGGGCGATAACCGCTTCATGCACGCGCCGCGGACGGGTGCGGAAGTTCGCGTGGAAGACATGAGCCAGAGTTACTGGGTCAAGCGCTACAACGGCGCGAGGCGGATTCTGGAACACTGAATCTGTCTTTTCAGACAAAGAAGGACGCTAACGCGTCCTTTTTTACGATCCGTCCATGATAAAGACTATCATTTACACAGCGCAAAAAAATAGATAACATGGGATTGACAACCAATATCACTCGCAACATAAAAGGAGTCAATTCCGATGAAACACCAGCACGCCACCCCACTCCTCATCGCTCTCGCCATATCGGGAGTAGCGGCGACGGCTTATGCCGAAGAAAAGGTACTCAACCTGTACAGCGCTCGGCACTATCAGACCGATGAGAAACTCTACGGCGAGTTCACCAAGAAGACAGGTATCCGCATCAACCGTATCGAAGGGAAAGAAGAGGAACTCCTCGAACGCCTGCGCAGCGAGGGTGCCAACAGCCCGGCCGATATCTTCATCACTGTTGACGCTGCGCGCCTGTCAGCCGCTCACGAACTGGGATTGTTCGCCCCGGTCCGGTCCCCGGTTCTGGAATCGCGCATTCCCGCTCACCTGCGCACAGAAGACTGGATCTCCTTTTCCACTCGGGCACGCGTCATTGTCTATGCCAAGGACACTCTGAAGGCAAACGACGTGGCGAATTACGCAGACCTTGCCGATCCGAAACTGAAAGACAAGGTCTGCACGCGCTCGGGATCGCACCCGTACAACCTGTCGCTGATGGCTTCGATCATCGCCCATCAGGGCGAACAGAAGGCGGAGGCCTGGGCGCGCGGCGTAGTGGCAAACTTTGCGCGCTCGCCGAAAGGCGGCGACACGGACCAGATCAAGGCCGTCGCGGCTGGCGAATGCGCCGTCGCGATTTCCAACTCCTATTACGTGGCCCGCCTGATGCGTTCAGACAAGGCGGACGACAAGAAAATCGTCGACAAGATCGGCATCGTCTGGCCCGATCAGAAGGCGAACGGTACGCACATCAACGTTTCCGGCGCGGGAATGCTGAAGCATGCGCCGCACAAGGAAACGGCGGTGAAATTCCTCGAATACCTCGCCAGCGACGATGCCCAGCGCTACTTTGCCGACGGCAACAACGAATGGCCGGCCGTGCCGTCGGTCAAGGTCGCCAACCCGGCACTTGAGAAACTTGGTCCGTTCAAGGCAGACACGCTCCCGGTCGGCTCGCTCGGCATGTACCGCGCCAAGGCACAGATGATCTTCGACCGCGTCGGCTATCGCTGATCCGTTTCGGGCTTCGCAGCGCGGCCGGGACATTCCCGGCCGTTTTTTATCGTTTCCTGAGCGAAATCTGCCGCGACAACGCAATCAGCGGCAGCAAACCGACAGCGACGATCGCCAGAGAGGCAGTAGACGCCTCACCCAGACGTTCATCGGACGCCAGGGTATAGGCCTGCGTCGCCAGCGTGTCGAAGTTGAACGGCCGCATCACCAGGGTTGCCGGCAACTCCTTCATCACATCGACGAAAACCAGCAGCGCGGCGGTCAGCAGGCTGCCGCGCAACAGTGGCAGGTGAACGCGGCGCAGGATGCCGCTGGCGCCCTCGCCCAGGCTGCGCGCCGATTCGTCCATGCTCGGCGTGATCTTGGACAGGCTGGCATTGACCGATTGCAGGGCAACGGCAAGGAAGCGCACCAGATAGGCATAGACCAGCGCTGAAATGCCGCCGGTCAGAAGCAAGCCGGGGTTGCTGCCGAACCAGGACAACCACTGCGCCGCCAGCCAGTTGTCCAGCCGCGCGACCGGGATCAGCACACCGACGGCGATTACGGAGCCGGGAACGGCATAGCCCAGACCGACCAGCCGGTTAAGCGCCCGGGCTGCGCCGCCACGGGCCAGACGCTCTCCGTAGGCCAACAACAACGCCAGTGCCACCGCCAGAGCAGCCGTCACGCCGGCGAGAACGAAGCTGTTGCGCGCCAGGCGGAGGAACTGCACGCCGAACTGCGCGTCGCCCTCGACAAAGGCCAGGCGCAGCAGCAAGCCAGCGGGCAACAGGAAGCCGATCACCACCGGCAGCCCACACACGCCGCAAGCCAGCGCGGCTGATAGGCCGCGTAACCTCTGCCCCGGCATCGGGCGGTTACGCCCCGTCGTATTGTGGAAACGGGCGCGCCCACGCGAGGCTTGCTCGACGATCAGCAACAGCGCGACGACGCCGAGCAGCGAGGCCGCGAGCTGTGCGGCAGCGATGCGGTCACCGAGCGAGAACCAGGCGCGATAAATACCCGTGGTGAACGTCTGCACGCCGAAATACGACACGGCGCCATAGTCGGCGAGCGTCTCCATCAGCGCCAGCGCCGTTCCAACAGCCACCGCCGGCCGCGCCAAGGGCAGCGACACGCGGAAGAAACTGCGCCACGGTCCGACGCCCAGCGTGCGCGAGGCTTCCAGCATGCCGCTGGCGCGCTCGAGAAACGCTGTTCGTGCCGTCAGATAGACATACGGATAAAGCACGAAGATGAAAAGGACGACGGCGCCACCAAGGCTGCGCACGTCGGGAAACCAGTAATCGGCGCGCGTCCACCCGAACACCTCGCGCAGAAACGTCTGCACCGGCCCGACGAACTGGAAAAAGTCGGTATAGACGTACGCCAGCACGTATGACGGCATCGCCAGCGGCAACACCAGTGCCCATTCGAAAATCCGCTGACCAGGGAAACGATGCATCGCCGTCAGCCACGCCGTCGCCACACCGACGAGCGTCACCCCGCTACCGACGCCAAGGCACAGCCACAGCGTGTTGCCAATGTATTCCGGCAGCACCGTCGACGCCAGATGCTGCCAGACCTCCGCCGTCCCGCCGCTGAGCAGGTTCGTCAGCACGCTGGCTACCGGCATGCCGATCAGGGCCGCCACCACGACGGCCAGCATGAGGAGGACGTCGGTCAGGACCGGCTTGTTCGTCTGCATACGGCGAAACATCTTTCAGGCAAAGAAAAACACCGGCATGGCCTCGCGCGGAATGATCGCGCCGGCATGCTGGATCACGATCGAGGCGATCTTGTTGCCGGAGCGCGCCGCGATTTCGGGCGACTGGCCCAGCAGACGCGTGGCGAGATAGCCGCCCGCGAAGGAGTCGCCGGCGCCAGTGGTATCGACCACCTTATCCACGCGGAAGGTCGGCACGCTGGTCAGGTCCTGGCCGGGAATGCGCACCAAGGTCGGATCGGCGCCCCGCTTGATTACGACCTCGGCCGGCGGCAACGCGCAGGCATGGCCGATGGCAGTTTCATCGTCGGGCAATTCGTAGAGCGCCCGGTTATCCTCCAGGGTGATCATCGCCAGATCGCAGGAACCAAACGCCTTGTCGTACCACGCGCGCGCATCGTCCAGCCCCGCCGGCCACAGGCGCGCGCGAAAATTGTTGTCGAAGAACACCCGCCCACCGTTGGCGCGCAGACGGTCGACGCAGGCGAACAGGCGTTCGCGCCCGTGCCGGGAGAGCACCGCCAGGCTGATGCCGCTGAAGTACAAGGCATCGAGCGAATCGAGGCTGTCTTCGAGCGGACTGCTCGAGCCGTCGAAATAATGCCGCGCCGCGCTCGAATCGCGCCAGTAATAGAAGGTCCGCTCGCCGGTTTCATCCACCTGGATTGTGTACAACCCCGGCATCCGCCCCGCCTCGCGGATCACCAGGCGGGTATCGATATGATCCTGCGCCCAGGCCCGCAACATCGCGTCGCTGAAGGCGTCAGTGCCGAGCTCGGTGGCGTAGGCGACTTCGATCGGGCTGTCGGCGGCAAGCCGGGCCAGGTAGACTGCCGTATTGAGCGTATCGCCGCCGAAATACTGCTGCATCGTGCCGAAAAGCTGCCCGCGCAGCTCGATCATGCACTCGCCCAACAGGGCGATACGGGTCTTTCGTTCCATCCTTTTCTCCGAATGTTGTTGAGCGCAAACGGCCAAGAACACACCATCGCCCGCATGGTAAGGCATCGCCGGGACACGGCCAAACGCAGCGCGACCGTATAATCGACGCGATCAAACAAGACTTGCCTATCAGACCTCCATGGCCCACCTTGAACTCGACCGCATCGTCCAGCGTTACGGCACCCATACGGTCGTAAACGACGTCAGCTTCCGCATCGAGACCGGCAGTATCGCCTGCCTGCTCGGCCCGTCGGGTTGCGGCAAAACGACCTTGCTACGCTGCATCGCCGGCTTCGAGCCGGTCGTTGCGGGCGAGATCCGTCTCGAAGGCACCTCGGTCAGCCGTCCCGGCTTCAGCCTGGCACCCGAAAAGCGGCGCATCGGCATGGTGTTTCAGGATTACGCGCTGTTCCCGCATCTGACGATAGCCGGCAACGTCGGCTTCGGACTGGCGTCGCAACCGGCATCCGAACGTACCGCGCGCGTCACGGAATTGCTGGAAACGGTCAGGCTCGCCGAGCAGGCCGCAAAATACCCGCATGAGCTCTCCGGGGGCCAGCAACAGCGCGTGGCCCTGGCACGCGCCCTGGCGCCGAAGCCGGAATTGCTGCTGCTCGACGAACCGTTCTCCAACCTCGATGTCGAGTTGCGCGAGCGACTGTCGCTGGAAGTCCGCAGCATCCTGAAAAGCGAGGGCATGACGGCGATTCTGGTAACGCACGACCAGCACGAAGCCTTCGCCATGTGCGACGAGATCGGCCTGATGGCCGAGGGACGGATCCAGCAGTGGGACACGCCCTACAACCTGTATCACCGGCCGGCCAACCGGTTTGTCGCCGACTTCATCGGCCAGGGTGTCTTTCTCCCCGGCACCGTGCGCGACGACCGGCACGTCGACGTCGAGCTGGGCCGGCTGGCACAGCTGGAATGCCATCAGGGCTGCGTGGCCGTCGGCGCTGGAGCGCCGGTACAAGTACTGTTGCGACCGGACGACGTAATCCACGACGACAGCAGCCCGCTGCGCGCCGAAGTCGTCCATCGCGCCTTTCGCGGCGCCGAATTCCTGTACACCCTGCGCTTGCCGAGCGGTGCCGAGGTGATGACCCTGGTTCCCTCGCACCACAATCACGTCATTGGCGAGACGATCGGCATCCGCCTCGCGATCGACCATGTCATCGCCTTTCCCGGCGAGACGCAACGCATCGCCAACCGGTCATGATTCCCTGGCTCGAAAACGCCGAACGCTTTCCACCACTCGAACTGGCACTGCGCGAACCGAACGGTCTACTTTGCGCCGGCGGCGACCTGACGCCGCAGCGCCTCGTCATGGCCTACCTGAAAGGCATCTTTCCGTGGTACTCCCCGGGCGAACCGATCCTCTGGTGGAGCCCCGATCCGCGCATGGTGCTGTTCCCCGCCGAGTTCAAGCTCTCGCGCTCGTTGCGCAAGACCCTGCGCAAAGCCGATTACCGCGTTCGCCTGGACACCCATTTCAAGGCCGTCATCGAGGCGTGCGCCCGGACAAGCCGCAAGGACCAGGCCGGCACCTGGATCACGCCGGAGATCCAGGCGTCCTACGTCAAGCTGCATGAACTCGGTTACGCCCACTCGGTCGAAACATGGGTCGACGACCGCCTCGTCGGCGGCCTTTACGGCATTGCCATCGGCAAGATGTTCTACGGAGAATCAATGTTCGCCCACGCCACCGACGCCTCGAAGATCGCCTTCGCGCACCTCGTGCGCTTTCTCACGGATAACGGTTTCGGCCTGATCGACTGCCAGATGAATACCGCGCACCTGGCCTCGCTCGGTGCGCGGGAAATTCCGCGTGCCGAATTCGCAGACCACCTCCGCCGACTGACCGCGACCCCTCCGCTCTGCGGCCGCTGGCTGGCCGACGCCGCCGTACGCAGCTGGGACTGACCGAACCCCGATGACCCGTCTCAACGACCCCGACCTGCCGCTCGCCTTGCTGCAGTTCTACAACACGGCAACCTATCCGTGCAGCTACCTGCCGGGGAAACAATCCGTCTCGCAGGTCGCCATCCCGCCGCAGCTGATCACGGCGGAAATCTACGGCAGCCTCGTGCGCCGGGGATTCCGGCGCAGCGGCGACTTCACCTACCGTCCGGCCTGCACCGAATGTCGCGAATGCATCCCGGTGCGCGTGTCGGTCGACCGATTCACCCCCGACCGCAGCCAGCGGCGTTGCCTGAGGACCCATGCCGGGCTGCAGGTAGTAGAACGGCCGCTGCGTTTTGACGAAGAACACTACGAGCTCTACCGCCGCTACCAGAGCGGACGCCACGCAGGCGGCGGAATGGATCTCGACGATCGGGCTCAATACACCCAGTTCCTGCTGCACAGCCAGGTCGACAGCCGGCTGGTCGAATTCCACGACGGCGACGCGCTGCGCATGGTCAGCGTCATCGACGTGCTCGATGACGGTCTCTCGTCGGTCTACACCTTCTACGACCCGGAAGTCGCCGGCCTCGGCACCTTCAACATCCTCTGGCAGATCCGCCAGTGCCAGGCCAACGACCTGCCGCATCTCTATCTTGGCTACTGGATCCGCGACTGTCGGAAGATGAATTACAAGACGCGTTTTCGCCCGACCGAGGGACGCATCGACGGCCGCTGGCAGGAACTGAATCCGGACACGACAGCTACAACCACCCCGCCCGCTTGAAGCGCAGGTAAAGAAAGACGCTGGTCGCCGCAATGACTGCGAGTGCCACCGGGTAGCCGTAAACCCAGTCCAGTTCCGGCATCGCCTTGAAGTTCATCCCCCAGATGCCGGCGAATGCGGTGGCGACGGCGAAGATCCCGGCCCAGGCGGCAAGCTTCTTGTTATCCTCGCTCTCTTCGATGGCCACCATCGAAAGATTGACCTGAATTGCCGTGCCAATCGTTTCGCGGACGTTATCGATCGAGGTATTGATCCGCGTCAGATGGTCGAAAACGTCGCGGAAATACTCGCGGCTGCTGGCGCAAACCGCAGGCGCGCGTCCCCCGAACAGTTTTCCGGTTTCCTCCAGCAGCGGCGCGACAGCGTGCTTGAGTTGCAGGACCCGCGTCTTCAGTTCATACAGGCGCTTGATGTTCGCCCGCGCCGTACCCTTGACGAAGATCTGCGCCTCGATCTCCTCCAGTTCGGCCTCGAAGCGCTCGGCGACGGGGAAATAGCGGTCGACCGTGGCGTCCATCAAGGCATAAAGGACGAAACCAGCCCCCTGTCTCAACAGATGCGGCTCCCGCTCGCAGCGCTCGCGCACGGCCAGGAAGTGCTGCCGGCTGCGGTTGCGCAACGACAGCACGTAATTGCGGCCGACAAAAATGTGCACTTCGCCGACATTGAGGCCATCGTCGGCCAGGTCAAGCAGATGCATGACGACGAACAGCGAGTTGCCGTAATCCTCGATTTTTGGCCGCTGGTGACCGTGTTGCGCGTCTTCGACAGCCAGTTCGTGCAACACGAATTCCTGCTTCATCACAGCGAGTTCGTCGGGGGTCGCGTCGCTCAACGCCACCCAGACGAAGCATCCGGGCCGGGCCAGATAGTCGCTGATTTCCTCGATCGGCAAATCGGTCAACCGGGCGCCGTCCTCATAAGCCACGCAATTGATCAGCACGTTTTTCCTCCCATGTTTCGCCCGGCGACCGCCGGAACTGGCGAACCGGCAGCTTTCCGGCATAAAAATACCAGAGTAGTATGCCTGCCGGCACCCCGATTTCCTCTCGACACGGCGCAAGGAACGGCATGGATTCGACAGTCGGCCACCGGCATTCGCTGAAGACACGCATCACGCTCGGCACCCTGGCGATCTTCCTGTTCGGCATCTGGTCCCTCTCGCTGTACGCCAGCCATATCCTCCGCGAGGACATGGAGCGGCTGCTCGGCGAACAGCAATTTTCCACCATCGGTATGGTCGCCGGCGAAATCAACGACGAACTCGAACACCGCTTTGACGCACTTCGAAAAGTCGCTACGTCAGCCGCCACCGCCATGCAGGCAGGCCCGGAAGCACTTCAGGCCGTGCTGGAAAGGCGCCGCGAATTGCACGACCTGTTCAACGTCGGCACCTTCGTCACCGGCACCGACGGCCTGTCGATTGCTTTTCATCCGTACGCCGCCGAGCGCATCGGCGTCAATTATCACGAGCGTGACTACGTGATCGCGGCACTCAGAGATGGGAAGGAATCGATCGGGCAACCGGTGGTAGGCAAAACCACGCGCACGCCGGTCGTAGTCATGGCCGTGCCGATCCGCGATTCCCGCCAGCGGATCATCGGCGTACTGGCCGGATCGATCAACCTCGCCCTCCCGAGTTTCCTCGACCGGATCACCCGTTCCCGCTACGGCAAAACCGGCGGCTACATGCTCGTCTCGCCAGCGCACCGGCTGATCGTCACCGCCACCGAGACTACGCGGATCATGGAAGCGATGCCCGCCCCCGGACGCTTCCCGGCCATCGACCGCTTCATCGAAGGCTTCGAAGGCTCGGCGGTCACCCCGAATCCGCACGGCGTGGAGGTTCTCGCCTCGGCCCGGCGCATCCCGACGGCCAACTGGTACGCCCTGGCGGCACTCCCCACCGAGGAGGCCTTCGCGCCGATCGAGCAGATGCTGCACCGCGTCCTGCTCGCAACGAGCTTACTCACGCTCCTTGCGGCCGGACTGACCTGGTGGATGCTTCGCCGCCAACTCTCGCCGCTGCTGGAGACGACGCGAACACTGATCGAAACGGCGGAATCCGGAAAACCCCTGCCGCCGCTGCCGATCAACCGGAACGACGAAATCGGCAGACTGATCGGCAGCTTCAACCGGCTGATAAAAGCGGCGGAACGGCGTGAAAACGCGTTGCGCGAAAGCGAGGAACGTTTCCGTCTGATCTTCGAGAACAGCGGAGACGCGATCCTCTTCTCCTGGCCGGATGGCCGCATCGAATCCGCCAACGCTGCCGCCTGCCGCCTGAGCGGTTACACCGAAGAGGAACTCCGTGGCCTTGGCCGCAACGGCGTCATGGACAGTGCGGACCCCCGCCTGCACAGCGCGCTCGAGGAGCGTCTGCGCAGCGGCTACTTCCAGGGCGAACTGCGCTGCATCCACAAGAGCGGCCGGGTCTTCCCGGCGGAGATCACCTCCACATACTTTTTCGACTCGAAGGGCAAGACGCGGACGATCACCCAGATTCGCGACATCACCGCCCGGCAGCAAGCAGAAAACGCCCTGCGCGAAAGCCACGCCGCGCTGCGCAGCATCCTGGATACCATGCACGACGGCTTCTGGCACCTCGATCTCAACGGGCGTCTGGTCGATACCAACCCAGCCTATTGCCAACTTTCCGGTTACACGCGCAAGGAACTCCTGCAAAAGCACATCCGCGACCTGGAAGCCCGGGAAACGCCGGCGCAGATCGCCGCACGCATCGACGACACCATCAGACTAGGTGGCGTGCGTTTCGAGACGCAGCACCGGCGGAAGAACGGCACCCTGTGGAACGTCGAGGTCAGCACCACCTATCGCAAGGACTCGGGAAAGGAATACTTCGTTTTTCTGCGCGACATCACTGCCCGCAAGCAGGCCGAACAGGAACTCGAACAGCACCGCCACAACCTGCTGCGCCTCGTTGACCAGCGCACGGCCGAACTGGCGCAAGCCAAGGACGCCGCTGAAGAGGCCAATCGGGCGAAAAGCACCTTCCTGGCCAACATGAGCCACGAGATCCGCACCCCGCTGAACGGGATCCTGGGCCTGGCCAACGTGCTGCGTCGGCAAAACCACTCGCCCGACCAGAACGAACGCCTCGACAAGATCAACACGGCAGCCGCACATCTGCTCGGGGTCATCAACGACATTCTCGACATTTCGAAGATCGAGGCCGGCAAAGTCGTCCTCGAAGAGGTGCCGCTGGACATCGGCGCGCTGCTCCGCAACATCGAGGCCATTCTCTCCGAACGCATCGAGGCCAAGGGACTCTCGCTGCGAATTGAAGCCGACGACTTCCCCGAAGGGCTGCAAGGCGATCCGACCCGTCTGCAGCAGGCGCTGCTCAACTACGCGACCAACGCCATCAAATTCACCGATAAGGGTTCCGTCACGATCCGCGCACGCATGCAACCGGACGAGGCGGGTTACGTCACGGCCCGCTTCGAGGTACGCGACACCGGCATCGGCATCCCGCCCGAAGCAAGGCAACGCCTCTTCGAGCACTTCGAACAGGCCGACAACTCGACCACGCGAAAATATGGCGGCAGCGGTCTCGGGCTGGCAATCACCCGCCGCCTGGCCGAACTGATGGGTGGAAGCGTCGGCGTCGAGAGCACGTCCGGCGAGGGCAGTACATTCTGGTTCACGGTGCGGCTGGTTTGCGGTAGAAGCGACGAATGCGCATTGACCGCATCGAGCATATCGAACATATTCGCCACGCTGACCGACAGAAACCCGGAGTTGTTGCTGCGGCAGCACCATCGCGACCGGCGCATCCTGGTCGTCGATGATGACCTGTTGAACCAGGAAGTCGCGCGTTCGCTGCTCGAAGCAGCCGACTTGGTCATCGACACCGCCGGCGATGGCATGCAGGCCGTCCAGATGGTCGGAGAAAACGACTACGCGGCCATCCTCATGGACATGCAGATGCCGCACCTCGACGGGGTCAACGCCACACGGCAATTGCGTGCCGACCCAAGGCTCGATCGTGTTCCGATCCTCGCCATGACTGCCAACGCTTTCGCCGAGGACCGCCAGCTTTGTCTGGAAGCGGGCATGAACGATTTCATCGCCAAGCCGTTCGACCCGGAACTGCTGTACTCGGTCGTGCTGTACTGGCTCGACTCGCCGCCGGCGCCCCGGGCGTAATGCGGTAAAATCGCCGGATGATTTATCCTCTCCTGCGCAAAATATTCTTTTCTCTTGACCCCGAAACGGCCCACGGTCTGGCCATGTCGGGCATCGAGCTCACGCACCGTGCCGGCATCGCCTGCCTGATGGCCAAGCCGCCGGCGGCGAACCCGGTCGAGATGATGGGTCTGACCTTCCCCAACCCGGTGGGACTGGCGGCAGGTCTGGACAAGAACGGCGAACACGTTGACGCGCTCGCGGCACTCGGCTTCGGCTTCATCGAGATCGGCACCGTCACGCCGCGCCCGCAGCCCGGCAACCCGAAGCCGCGCATGTTCCGCATCACGGAAAAGCAGGCGATCATCAACCGCATGGGTTTCAACAACGACGGCGTGGACAAGTTGCTCGGCAATATCGCCGACTCCCAGTTCGCACGCCGCGGCGGCATCCTCGGCATCAACATCGGCAAGAACTTCGACACGCCGATCGAGAAAGCCGCCGACGACTACCTGATCTGTCTCGAACGCGTTTATGCTGCCGCCAGCTACGTGGCGGTCAATATTTCCAGTCCGAACACCAAGAACCTGCGCGAGTTGCAGAAAGACGACGCGCTCGACGCGCTGCTCGGCAGCCTCAAGGCCGAGCAGGCGCGGCTCGCCGAAAAGCACGGCAAATACGTGCCACTGGTGCTGAAGATCGCCCCCGATCTGGAAGACATCCAGATCCAGTCGATCGCCGACCTGCTCCGGCAGCACCGCATGGACGGCGTCATCGCCACCAACACGACGCTCGCGCGCGACGGTGTCGAAGGCCTGCCCAACGCGCAGGAGACCGGTGGCCTCTCCGGCGCACCGGTATACGAACGTTCGACGGCTGTGCTGGAAAAACTCGCCACCGCGCTTGCCGGTGAAGTGCCGATCATCGGCGTCGGCGGCATCATGGGCGGCGAGCAGGCGGCCGCCAAGATCAAGGCCGGCGCCCGCCTGGTGCAGCTCTATACCGGCTTCATCTACCGCGGTCCCGAACTGATCGGCGAAGCGGCCCGGGCGATCGCCGCCTTATAACCGTTGCAGCTATTCATATACTCCCAACGTGGTTGAATGGAATTAGGCGGAAGAGGATAATTCTCAGCTTACCGCACCAACCCGTCCTTTTGCAGGAACAATGACCCACTACCTGTTCATCGTCATCAGCGCCGTCCTGGTCAACAACGTCGTCCTGGTGAAGATTCTCGGCCTGTGCCCGTTCATGGGCGTCTCCAAGAAGCTAGATACCGCGTTCGGCATGGGCGCGGCAACGACCTTCGTGCTGACCGTGGCCACCGGCGCCAGCTACGTGATCGACCATCTCCTGCTCACGCCATTCGGGCTGGAGTACCTGCGCACGCTGTCGTTCATCGTCACCATCGCGGCCATTGTCCAGTTGACGGAGATGGTCATCCATAAATCGAGCCCGGTACTGCACCAGGTGCTCGGGATCTACCTGCCGCTGATCACCACCAACTGCGCCGTGCTCGGCGTCCCGCTGCTGAACATCGCCAACCGGCACAATTTTCTCGAATCGCTGATCTTCGGCGCCGCCAGCGCCATCGGCTTCTCGCTGGTCATGATCCTCTTCGCCGGCATCCGCGAGCGCGTCGAGGGCGCCGACGTACCCGTGCCGTTCCGCGGCGTCGCCATCTCGATGGTCACGGCCGGCCTGATGAGCCTCGCCTTCATGGGCTTCGCCGGTCTCGACAAGTACCAATAATGCTGTCCGCCATCCTCATCATGGCGCTCGGCGCCGTCATCCTCGGCGCGGCGCTCGGTTACGCCTCGATCAAGTTCAAGGTCCAGGGCAACCCGCTGGTCGAAAAGATCGACGCCATCCTGCCGCAGACGCAATGCGGCCAGTGCGGCTACCCCGGTTGCAAACCCTACGCCGAAGCCATCGCCGAAGGCGAAGCGGAGATCAACCGCTGCCCGCCCGGCGGCATGGAAGGCGTGCGCAAGCTGGCCGACCTGCTCGGTCGCGAAGTAAAGCCGCTCGACGCCGAAGAAAAGCCCAAGCAGGTGGCGATCATCGACGAACAACTGTGCATCGGCTGCACGCTGTGCATCCAGGCCTGCCCGGTCGACGCCATCGTCGGCGCCGCGAAGCAGATGCACACCATCGTCGAATCGCTGTGTACCGGCTGCGAGCTTTGCGTCAAACCGTGTCCGGTCGAATGCATCCGCATGGAGCCGATCCCAGAGAAGATCGACAACTGGAAGTGGAAGTATCCGGTCTTCGAGATCAAACCCGTCAGGCACGCCGCCTGAGCTATTGCCCGAACTCATGCTGCAGCAACTCTTCAAATTCAAAGGCGGCGTCAAGCCGGCGACGAACAAAGCCCCATCGGTACAGGCGCCGATCGGCATCGCCCCGGTTCCGTCGCGGCTGGTCGTGCCGCTGCACCAGAGCATCGGCGGCCAACCGCTGCCGCTCGTCGAAGTCGGCGAGCGTGTGCTCAAGGGCCAGCGGATCGGCGCCGCCGACAAGTGGGTCTCCGCCGCCGTTCATGCGCCGACCTCAGGTACGGTGATCGCGGTCGAAGAGCGCGTCACCGCGCACCCGTCCGGTCTGCCGACCCTCTCAGTGGTCATTGAAGCCGACGGCAAGGACGAATGGATCGAGCGCCATCCGCTCGACTACGCCTCGCTGGAACCGGAACAAGTCCGCGAGATTCTGCGCGACTCGGGGGTCGTCGGCCTCGGCGGTGCGGTATTCCCCAGCCACGTCAAGACCGAAGCGGCCAAGGCCGTGCCGATGGAGGATCTGGTGATCAACGGCGCCGAGTGCGAGCCGTTCATGACCTGCGACGACCTGCTGATGCGCGAGCGCCCCGACGACATCATTCGCGGCGTCGGTATCTTCCGCGACCTGCTGAAGCCGAAGCGGGTCTTGATCGGCATCGAGGACAACAAGCCCGAAGCACTCGACGCGATGCGGCAGGCCGTCGAATCCGTCGGCGAGAACTTCGAGGTTGTCGCCGTACCGACCCGTTACCCGGCCGGGGGTGCCAAGCAACTGATCCGCGTACTCACCGGCAAGGAGATCCCGGCGGCCAAGCGCTCGCCCGAAATGGGCGTGCAGTGCTTCAACGTCGCCACCGCCTACACCGCCTGGCGCGCCATCGCCCTCGGCGAGCCGGTCATTTCGCGCATCGTCACCCTCACCGGCAACGTCGAGCAACCGCGCAACTGGGAAGTGCGGCTCGGCACTCCGCTGCAGGAACTCATCAAGCTCGCCGAACCAAAGGCCGACACCAACCGTTTCCTGATGGGCGGCCCGATGATGGGCTTCGACATCCCCGATCTCGCCGCACCGGTGGTCAAGGCCACCAATTGCCTGATCGCCGGTTCGCCGAAGCTCTTCCCGCCGCCGGCGCCGGAGATGCCGTGCATCCGCTGCGGCGCCTGCGCCCAGGCCTGCCCGCACGAACTGCAGCCGTTCGAACTGTACTGGTTCTCCCGCGCCCGCAATTTCGGCAAGACGCAGGAGTACAACCTGTTCGACTGCATCGAATGCGGCTGCTGCAGCTACGTCTGCCCTTCGCACATCCCCTTGGTGCAGTATTTCCGCTTTGCCAAGAGCGAGATCTGGACGCGCGAACGGGAAAAAAGCCAGGCCGATGCCGCCAAGGCGCGCTTCGAGTTCCGCAACGAGCGCGACGAACGGGAAAAGGCCGAAAAAGCCGAGCGTCTGGCCCGCGCCGCCGCAGCCAAGGCGGCGGAGAAGAAAGCCGCGCCGGCCGAAACCACCGCAAGCGCGGAGCCGGCCCCCGCCGCCCCGGTCGATGCCGAAGCAGCGAAAAAGGCCGCCATCGCCGCGGCGATGGAACGTGCCCGCCAGCAGCGCGAAGCCGTGCAGGCAAAGAACACTGACGGACTGACCGTCGCCCAGCGCAAGGAAATCGCCGAGATCGAGGCCCGCCGGGCGCCGCTGCAGGCGGAACAGGCGGCTGCACCGGCACAAGCGCCAGAAGCGGGAGAACAGCAATGATGCGCAACAAACGCCGTCATTCCGGCGCAGGCCGGAGCAATAACGACGCAGGTTTCCGGAGCACCGCCTGGATCCCGGCTTTCGCCGGGATGACGGAGCGAGCGGCTATCGTCAGGCGTTAACAATGGCTAACCACTCCATGGACTTCATCACTCCGCCCTATCTGACCCAGAACGTCAGCGTCCGCCGCGTCATGCTGCAGGTTCTGACGGCCCTGGTTCCGGGGATTGCCGCGATCCTCTGGCTGATCGGCCCGATCATCCTGATCCAGCTCGCCATCGCCACGGCGACCGCCCTGCTCGCCGAAGCGTTCATGCTCAAGCTGCAGAGCAAGCCGCTCGGGCTGTTTCTCGGCGATGGCAGCGCCGTTGTCACCGCCTGGCTGATCGCCCTCGCCTTCCCGCCGCTGGCGCCCTGGTGGCTGGTCGTCGTCGGTACGGCCTTCGCCATCGTCGTGGCCAAACATCTTTATGGCGGACTCGGCCAGAACCCCTTCAATCCGGCGATGATCGCCTTCGCGGCCTGCATCGTCTCGTTCCCGGCCCTGATGTCGCAATGGCCGCCGGTCAACCTGGACAGCGACTTCGCTGCGCAGGTCGCGATGATCTTCGGCCAGGCGCCACGCCTTGACGCGCTGACCGGAGCCACCCCGCTCGACGCCTTGAAGACCGCCCTGAAGCTCGGCGAAGGCACGACCAGCGTCGCCACCGTCACCGCCGACACCGCGGTCTTCGGCTACGTAGCCGGACGCGGCTGGGAGTGGATCGCCGCGGGCTACCTGCTCGGTGGCATCTGGCTGTGGGGCCGGCGTGTGATCGGCTGCCACGTTTCGCTGAGCTTCCTGGCCGGCATCGCGCTGATGTCCGGCGCGTTGTGGCTTATCAATCCGGCGCAGTACGCCAACCCGTTGTTCCACCTGTTCTCCGGCGGCACGATGCTCGGCGCTTTCTTCATCGTCACCGATCCGGTCTCCGGTGCGACAACACCGAAAGGCAAACTGATCTTCGGCCTCTCCGCCGGCGTGCTCGCCTACCTGATCCGTGTCTTCGGCAACTACCCGGACGGCGTGGCCTTCTCGGTGCTGCTGCTGAACCTCTGTGTTCCCCTCATCGACCTCTACACGCAACCGCCGATCTTCGGCATGAAGAAATGACCCAGCACGCCAAGCCGATTACCGCCAGCAAGATGGCCGCGCGTACGGCGGTCATCCTGTTCCTCTTCGTCACCGTTTTCACCGCCGTTCTCTCCGGCGCCTACCTGCTGACGCGCCCGGCGATCGAGGCCGCTGCTACCGAAGAAAAGATGAAGCTCATCGACGAGGTGCTGCCGCGCGACCGCTACGACAACCAGCTGCTGCAGGATGCCCTCGCCCTGCCGCCCACCCCTGAACTGGGCCTCGACGAAGCCTCGACCGTCTACCGGGCCCGCCGCAACGGCAAGATCGAGGCGCTGGTTCTCGAAGCCGCGGCGCCGGACGGCTACGCCGGCAAGATTCGCCTGCTGCTTGCCCTCGGCGGCGACGGCACGGTCATCGGCGTGCGTGTCACGCAACACCGCGAAACCCCGGGTCTCGGCGATTACATCGAGCCGAAAAAGGACCGCAACAAGGAACGCCCGTGGATCACGCAATTCAACGGACTGGTTCCCACATCCGTCGAAGAGCATGAATGGAAGGTGAAGAAGGACGGTGGCCGCTTCGACTCGATCGCCGGTGCAACTGTATCGCCACGTGCCATCGTCAAAACCGTGCGCCAGACGGCACTCTATGTCGAGGCGAACCGAAAACAGCTTTTCGAGTCCGAATAGCCAAGCAACAGCCTGAAAGCAGGAGGCACCATGACCCGCGACGAACTCCGCCAGATTGCCGCCAACGGCGTGTGGAAGCAGAACACCAGCCTGGTGCAGATCCTCGGCCTGTGTCCGTTGCTGGCTGTTACCACCAACCTCGTCAATGGCGTAATGCTCTCGCTGGCGACGATCATCGTCATGGCCGTTTCCGGCGTCGCCGTGGCCAGCCTGCGCAACCTGATCCCGCACGAGATCCGCATCCCGGTATTCATCCTGATCATCGCCTCGCTGGTCACCGTTGTCGATCTGCTGTTCAACGCCTACTTCCACCAGCTTTACCTCGTCCTCGGCATCTTCATTCCGCTGATCGTCACCAACTGCATCGTGCTCGCCCGCGTCGAAGCCTACGCCAACAAGAATCCGCCGCTGCATTCGCTCGCCGACGGGATCTTCATGGGCACCGGCATGCTGTGGACGCTGGCCCTGCTCGGCGGCCTGCGCGAACTCATCGGCAACGGCACGCTGTTCGCCGGCATCGACATGGTCTTTTCCGGCGCCACCGCACTGCAACTCCTGCCTGCGGAGTACCCTGGCTTCCTGCTGACGATGCTCCCGCCCGGCGCCTTCATCGTCCTCGGCTGCCTGATCGCCTGGAAGAACTGGATCGAAGCCCGCGCCGCCGCCCGCCAGCACCGTCCGGCGCCGGATCCGGTGACGGCCAGCGGCTGCCACTGACGCAGGAGACCCGGGGAATGAATGCCGCCAAGCGCATCGCCCTGTTCGAGCGCCTGCAGGCGGCGAACCCGGCGCCCACCACGGAGCTGGAATACGCCACACCGTTCCAGCTGCTGATCGCCGTCATCCTGTCGGCACAGGCCACCGACAAGAGCGTCAACCTCGCCACGCGCACGCTGTTCGCCGACGCGTCGACGCCTGAGGCGATGCTCGCCCTCGGCGAAGAAGGACTCGCCGGCTACATCAACCGCATCGGCCTCTTCCGCACCAAGGCGAAGAACGTGATCGCCACCTGTCGCCTCCTGATCGAACGGCACGGAGGCGAGGTGCCGCACGACCGCGCGGCGCTCGAAGCGCTTCCCGGTGTCGGCCGCAAGACGGCCAACGTCGTGCTCAACACCGCCTTCGGCGAACCGACGATCGCCGTCGACACGCACATCTTCCGCGTCGCCAACCGCACCCGGCTGGCGCCGGGGAAAACTCCGCTGGCGGTGGAACAACGCCTGCTCAAGGTCGTGCCCGAAGCGTTCCGGCAGGACGCCCACCACTGGCTGATCCTGCACGGGCGTTACGTGTGCAAGGCGCGCAAGCCTGAATGCTGGCGCTGCGCCCTGACCGACCTGTGCGAATACAAGGACAAGACGGCTTATGCCGTCTGACCGGATCAGTTCCCCGCGATCCGCATGACGCTCGCCACCGCCCTCGTCACCGGCAACGACCCGGCGCCCGAACTGGCCGTCGCGGCGGTCGAGCAGGCGCTGGAAAAGTCCGGCCTGAAACACGCCACCGGCGTGCTGTTGTTCCTCACGCCGGAGTTCGCCCGCCATGCCCAGGAGATCGTCACCGCCGCCGCGCGCCACACGCAATGCCTGCAGATCGCCGGCGGCATCGCTTCCGGCGTATTCACCGAAGCGGGCTGGGCGCTCGACCGGCCGGCGGCAGCCGCGATGGTTCTCGGCGGCGGCTTTTCCCTCGGCTATCCCGAAAGCCCGCGAGAGCCGATCATGAGCTACGCCGGCGGTACCGTGCCGGAAATCTGGAGCTACTCCGGACGACGCTTTGGCGGCATCTTCGGCAGTACCTTTGCCGTTCGCGCCGCCGACGCCAACGCCATCGTCTGGCAGCAGGCCCGCCTCGCCGGCGAAGGAGGCTGCAGCGCGCAAGTGCATGGCGCGCATATCGACATCGGCGTTTCACGCGGCTGGCGCCGGCTGAACGAGACACAGGCTGTCGAAAGCTGCCGCGGCTACGAGGTTCTGCAACTGGGCGGAAAGCCCGCTCTGCAAAACCTGACCGACGTCCTTCCAGCCGACTTCCGCCGCGATCCCGCGCGTCACCTGCACCAGATCGTCGCCCTCATTGCCGAATCGGCCGCAACCGGCCGTGAAACCGCCTACCACGCGGCGGCGATCATCTCGGCGAACGCGGACGGCACCCTCACCCTGGCGGAGCGAATCGAACCCGGTCGGCGCCTGGCCTGGGCGATCCGCCTGCCGGAAACCGCCGAAGCCGACATGCACCGTACCGTCGAGACGCTGGCGGAACAACAGCAGACGCACGGCCAGGCTCCGGCCGGCGCGCTGCTGTTCTCCTGCATCGGACGCAGCCCCTTCTTCTACGGCGGCGAAGACCGCGACCTGCAGATCTTCAAAGAACGTTTTCCGCGTCTGCCGCTTATCGGCGTTTACGGCACCGGCCAGATCGCGCCGCTCGGCGAACGCCCCGGCGCAGGCAACGGCCAGTTCCAGAACTCCGTCGTCACCGCGCTCATCACTCCTCAACAGGAAAAACAGGAAAGCAAAAATGTTGTTTGACCCCTCCCGCGAACAGGTCCGAAACTTCTTCTGCGAATCCTGGCGCAAGCACCGCGAACGCCTGATCCTCGAAGGCGCCGAAGCCACCGCCGCCGACCTGATCGCCGAGCACCCGGAGTACCACGCGCTGCTGGAGAATCCCGACGCCGCCATCGAAAAGGAATTCACCCCCGAAGGCGGCCAGATGAACCCCTTTCTGCACCTGTCGCTGCATCTGGCCATCGCCGAGCAGATCAGCATCGACCAGCCACGCGGCATCAAGGCCGCCTACTTCGCCCTTCGGCAAAAGATGGAAGTGCACGACGCCGAGCACGCGATCATGGAATGCCTCGGCGAGACGATCTGGCGCTCGCAGCGTGAGAAGGCGCCGATGGATGGAGAAGCGTATCTGGAGTGCGTGCGGAAGAAGGCGTAACTGAGACTGTCCGGCTTGTTTTGCGAAGGAGCGCAAGCCAAAATCGCATTGCAATTGCAACGCACAGAAACCTCGATGAAAACTGCCACTTTTCCGTCATTGCATGTCGCCGCGGAATTCCGCCAAGCCGCCGAACAGGTGCTGCAGGAAGGCGAGACCCTTTCCAGTTTTGTTGAGGAATCCATCCGCGAGAACATCGCCCGCCGGCAACTACGAAGCGAATTCGTCGCCCGCGGACTTGCCTCGCGCGAACACGCGCACGAGACCGGGAGATATGTCAGCGCGGACGCCGTACTCGGTTGGCTGGAAAAAATGCTGGCAAACGCAAAGGCCGGAAAGTGACGTATCGGGTCCGCTTTACGGAGGAAGCGGAAGACGACCTGATTCGGCTCTACGAATTCGTATTGACTCGGGACGAACCCGATTGGGCATTGGCAGAGTGCGCGCTGGAGACGATCAGGCACGGCATCCGCAACCTGGAACTGGCGCCGTTCTGCTTCCGCAGGGTGACGCCCAACAATCTTTTTTTTCGAGGAATCGTCATCCCGTTTGACGCAAGCGGCTATGTCGCCGTACGAAATCGACAACGAAGAAACCGTCACTATTCTCGCGGTCAGGCATCAGCGGGAGGATGACTACCATTGAGAGAGCGTGAGGATTCCCACCTTACTTGACCGCGCTCAGTTGAACCGGAAAAACCGGGGTCTGCCCCGGGTTTTCCGGTTTTCTTGTCCCCGGTTTTCTCACCGGTTTTTCTGACCTGCTCCCCGCCAGCCGTACCAATCTAAAGTAGAGAAGTCCGTCAAACCATGGAGAATGACGGACATGAAGAAGAGCAGATTCACGGAAG
>NZ_JCANUT010000028.1:0-47158 GCF_059569095.1 Propionivibrio pelophilus DSM 12018
CAAGACGATGACTTACGACCGGGGCAGCGAAATGGCCCGCCACCGCGATCTGGCTACCGCCACTGGCATCCAGGTCTATTTCGCCGATCCTCACAGTCCGTGGCAACGGGGCAGCAATGAAAATGCCAACGGCCTGATCCGCGAGTATCTCCCCAAAAGCACCGATCTGTCCGGTACATCACAGGATGAACTCAATGCCATTGCCTATCGCCTGAACGAGCGTCCTCGCCGCATCCTCGGCTATCAGACCCCCAGAGAGGTCTTCGCTAAACTGCTCGCGGATGAACAGCTTGACGCCTCAAACACCTGATGCCTACAGCATCAATTCTAGTGTTGCGCTTCAAACTTGACACCAGCATATGTCCTTGCGGAATTTTATGGAGGTTGGTGCTGCAGTGGATTTTTTCGCCAAACGGTTCCTGTGAAATAGCTGGGGCTCCCATGAAGCCGCATTCCTTTCCCGGTAGCGTGATGTCGGCAAGAGGGCTGTTATTGGCCTCGCATTTTCAATGCCGGTGAGCAGTGATGCAGCCAGGCTGCGCGATAATTGCGCGATGAACGAGATCACCCACAAGATTGAATCCGCCGAACAGGCCCCTGCCCGCAAAAAGACGCCGCAAGAACGCCAACCCGTGGCCAGTGATGTTCTCGCGGCCGATTCCCGCCGTCTGGCGTCGATGCGGCGCGGCCTGCGCCATCTCTACGGCAAAAAGCAGGAAGCGTTGCAGGCCGAGCACGACAGGCTGCTGGAAAAATCCCGCGCGATCGTCACCGCCCGCCGCGAGGCCCTGCCGAAGCCGAAATTCCCGGCCGAGTTGCCGGTCAACGAGCGCCGCGCCGAAATCGCCGGGCTGATCGCCAAACACCAAGTAGTGATCGTCTGCGGCGAAACCGGCTCGGGCAAAACGACGCAGTTGCCGAAGATCTGCCTCGAACTCGGGCGCGGCACGACCGGCCTGATCGGCCATACGCAGCCGCGCCGCATCGCCGCCCGGTCGACGGCGGCGCGCATTGCGCAGGAGCTGGAAAGCGAGCTTGGCAAGGTGGTCGGCTACAAGATCCGCTTCACCGACCGCACGTCGCCGCAGTCGTACATCAAGTTGATGACGGACGGCATTCTGCTTGCTGAGACGCAGGGTGATCCGCCGCTCGCGCAGTACGACACGCTGATCATCGACGAGGCGCACGAGCGCAGCCTGAACATTGACTTCCTGCTCGGCTATCTCAAGCAGTTGCTGCCGAAGCGGCCGGATCTGAAAGTTATCATCACCTCGGCGACGATCGATGCGGAGCGTTTCTCGCAGCACTTCGCAGTCAACGGAAAAGCAGCGCCGGTGATCGAGGTGTCCGGGCGGATGTTCCCGGTCGATATTCGCTATCGCCCGGTGCAGACGGAAGAGGCGGAGGACGATGACGAGCGGGACCTCTACGACGCGATTGTCGATGCCTGCGATGAGTTGAATCGCATCGGCCCGGGCGATGTTCTGGTCTTCCTGCCCGGCGAGCGCGAGATTCGTGACGCCGCCGAAGCCTTGCGCAAGCACACCTTCAGTCGTGGTGGCGCGCAGACGGAAATCCTGCCGCTCTTCGCTCGCCTCTCTGCTGAAGAGCAGTCGCGCATCTTCAAGCCGCATCAGGGCAGGCGCATCGTCCTGGCGACCAACGTCGCCGAAACATCGCTGACCGTGCCGGGCATCCGCTACGTGGTCGATACCGGGCTGGCGCGGGTCAAGCGCTATTCGTACCGCAACAAGGTCGAGCAGTTGCAGATCGAGAAGATCGCGCAGGCCTCGGCCAACCAGCGCGCCGGGCGCTGCGGGCGGGTGTCGGCGGGCGTCTGCATCCGGCTTTACGACGAGGAGGATTTCAGCAAGCGGCCGCCGTTCGCCGATCCGGAAATCCTGCGTTCGTCGCTGGCCGGCGTCATCCTGCGCATGAAGTCGCTGCGGCTCGGCGACGTGGAAAAATTCCCGTTCATCGAGGCGCCGCCGCCCAAGGCGATCAGCGACGGCTACCAGCTGTTGCTGGAACTTGGCGCCGTGACGGAAGAGCGAGCGCTCACCCCGGTCGGCAATGAGCTCGCCAAGATGCCGCTCGATCCGCGCGTCGCCCGAATGATCGTCGCCGCGCGTGACGAGGGCTGTCTGAAGGAAATGCTGGTCATCGCCGCCGCGCTGACCGTGCAGGACCCGCGCGAGCGTCCGCAGGAGAAGCAGGGTACCGCCGACGCGGCGCACAAGAAATTCGCCGACGAGAAGTCGGAATTCCTCTCCTGGCTCAAGCTCTGGCAGTGGTACGAGGGCGAGCTGGAGCACAAGAAGTCGCAGCGCAAGCTGGTGCAGGCCTGCCACGCCAACTTCCTTTCGGCGCTGCGCATGCGCGAATGGCACGATATTCACAGCCAGTTGCTGGGTCTGGCCAATGAGCACGAGTGGAAAGAAAACCAGATTCCGGCCAATTACGACGCTATTCACCGCGCACTGCTTTCGGGGCTCTTGGGCAATATCGGCTGCAAGTCGGAAGACTCTGGGCATTACCTCGGCGCGCGCGGTATCAAGTTCCTGATCCATCCCGGTTCGCCGCTGAACAAGAAGGCCGGCAAGTGGATCGCCGCCGCCGAGATCACCGAGACGTCGAAACTCTTCGCCCGTTGCGTCGCGCGCATCGAGCCGGAGTGGCTGGAGAAGGTCGGCGGGCATCTGCTCAAGAAGAGCTATTTCGATCCGCACTGGGAGAAGAAGCCGATGCAGGCCGTCGCCTTCGAGCGTTCGACCCTGTACGGCATCGTCGTCAATCCGAAGAAGCGGGTGAATTACGGGCCGATGAACCCGCTTGAAGCGCGCGAGCTGTTCATCCGCGAAGGCCTGGTGGCTGGCGAGATCGCCGAGGAGTATGCGCGGCGTTGGGCGTTCTACAACCACAACCACCAGCTGATGCTCGATATCGAGACGCTCGAACACAAGTCGCGCCGGCCGGACGTGCTGGTCGATGACGAACTGATCGTTGCCTTCTACGACCGGATCATCCCGGAAGACGTCACCAACGGCGCGGACTTTGACAAGTGGCGCAAGGAGGCCGAGCGGGAAAATCCGAAGCTGCTCCACCTCCAGCGCGAAGACCTGATGCGCCACGAGGCGGCCGGGGTGACGACCGAGGCGTTCCCGCACGAACTCAAGCTCGGCGGTATCGAATTCGAACTTTCGTATCACTTCGAACCGGGATCGCCGAAGGACGGCGTGACGATCACCGTGCCGCTCGCGCAGCTCAACCAGATCCCGGTGGCGCGCTGCGAGTGGCTGGTACCGGGGCTGCTCAAGGAGAAGGTCGTGCAGCTGGTGAAAACGCTGCCGCAGAAGATCCGCTCGAAGCTGGTGCCGGTGCCGCAGTTCGCCGCCGACTTTGTTTCTGCTGTACAGCCTTCTGACAAAGGACTGGTTCCCGCGCTGATCCACTACATCCTGCAAACGCGCGGCCTCAACACGCGTGGCTGGGAAATTACGCCGGATGCCTTCCGCCCGGACGTCTTGCCGGCGCACTTCTCGTTCAACTTCAAGCTGGTCGATGAGCACGGTCGGCAGTTGGGCATGAGCCGCAATCTTGCCGAATTGCGCGGTGAGTGGGGTGGGCAGGCGAAGCAGGAGTTTTCCGACCTGCACGAAACGCCGGCCGAGTATGCGGGAATGACAGACTGGTCTTTCGGTGAGCTGCCGGAGCTGATGGAAGTCGATGTCGGCGGCGGGCAGCGGGTGATCGGCTATCCCGGTCTGCACGACGACGGCGATTCGGTGTCACTCTGCGTCTTCGATACGCTGGAGGAAGCACAGGAGGTGCACGCCACCGGCCTGCTCCGCCTGTTCCGGTTGCAGTTCAAGGAGCAGCTCAAGTACTTCGAGAAGAACCTGCCGAGGCTGACCCAGATGGCCATGCAGTACATGGCGCTCGGCTCGCTCGATGATCTGCGCAAGCAGTTGCTCGACCTCACCTTCGCCCGCGCCTGCCTCGTCGAGCCGTGGCCGACTGATGCGGCAAGCTTCAAGCAGCGTTGCGCCGAAGCCAAGCCGCGCCTTGGCCTGCTGGCGCAGGAAATCTGCCGCCTGGTCGGGCTGGTTCTCACGGAATGGCAGGCCGTGCAGAAGAAACTGCCGGCGTTCAAGGTTCACGCTACGGCCGTGCAGGACATCGAGAAGCAGCTCGGCCGCCTGATCGGCAAGCGCTTCATCGCCGAGACACCGTTCGAGCGCTTGCAGCACTTCCCGCGCTACCTCAAGGCGGTGGCGATGCGCCTCGACAAGCTGCGCAGCAATCCGTCGCGCGATGCGCAGCTGATGACCGAGTACGCGCCGCTATGGACCAACTACGAGCGCCGCGCGATCCTGCTGGCGAAGCAAGGCGTGGCCAATCCGCAGGTGGAGCAGTTCCGCTGGATGCTGGAGGAATTGCGCGTGCAGCTGTTCGCGCAGGAATTGCGCACGCCGGCGCCGGTGTCGGTCAAGCGGCTGCAGAAAATGTGGGAGACCATTTGACGGCATCGGCGGCGTAGGCAACGCCGGGAACGAAAGCTCGTTCGCTCAGTCTAGACCGACTTCATGTTGCAGACCTACAACAACGAATGGAGGCGTCATGAGCGAGTCGAGCAAGTTGTCAGGCGAGGTTTTTTATCCCGACCCCGTCGCCGCGGCAGCGGCGCACGTTCCCGACGATGAGGCGCTGCGGATCGCGGCGGCAGCCGATCCATTAGGCTTCTGGGCCGACCGGGCGGCCGAGCTGGAGTGGTACAAGCCGTGGGACAAGGTGCTCGACGACTCGAACGCGCCGTTCTTCAAGTGGTTCACCGGGGCGAGCACCAACATCGTCCACAACTGCATCGACCGCCACCTGTCAGGGCCCTATCGCAACAAGCTGGCATTGATCTGGGTCGGCGAGAACGGCACCGATCACCAGACCTTCTCGTACTTCAGCCTCAACCGCGAAGTCACCAAGATGGCCAACGTGTTGAAGGCGATGGGCGTCGGCAAGGGCGACCGGGTGACGATCTATTTGCCGCGCATTCCCGAGGTGGTTTTCGCCATGCTGGCCTGTGCCAAGCTCGGGGCGATCCACTCGGTGATCTTCGCCGGCTTTTCGGCCGACGCGCTGCAGGATCGCATCGGCGATTCCGAGTCGAAGCTGGTCATCACCGCCGACGGTTCGTGGGTTAACGGCAGTGTCTTCAAGTTGAAGGACATCGTCGACGAGGCGCTGCGCTTCAGTCCGACCGTGGAGAACGTCATCGTCGTCCGGCGCACGGGGCACGAGGTAACGATGGACCCGCTGCGCGACCACTGGTACCACGACCTGACCGCGCTGCCGATCGCCAAGGGGCCGTGCGCCACGGAACCGATGGATGCCGAGGACACGTTGTTCATCCTCTACACCTCCGGCTCGACCGGCAAGCCGAAGGCGATCCTGCACACGCATGGCGGCTACATGGTCGGCACCTACACGACGCTGAAATACGTATTCGACATCCGCGACGAGGACCGCTGGTGGTGCACCGCCGACCCCGGCTGGATCACCGGGCATTCCTATCTCGTTTACGGTCCGTTGCTGACCGGCGCGACGGCCTTCATGTTCGAGGGCGGGCCGACCTATCCGTATCCGAACCGCTGGTGGCAGTTGATCGAGTACTACGGCATCACCGCCTTCTACACCGCGCCGACGGCGATCCGTTCGCTGATGCGCTTCGGTGAGGCCTGGCCGAACCGGCACGACCTGTCCAGCCTGCGCCTGCTCGGCTCGGTCGGCGAGCCGATCAATCCCGAGGCCTGGCACTGGTTCCATAGCGTCATCGGCAAGGGGCAATGCCCGATCATGGACACCTGGTGGCAGACCGAGACCGGCATGTTCCAGATTTGCCCGACGCCGTCGATGCCGCTCAAGCCGGGTTCGGGCGGCAAGCCGTTCTTCGGGCAGGAGGCGGAGATTCTCGACGAGGCCGGCAAGCCGGTGGCGGACGGCGAGGAGGGTTTTCTGGTGCTGAAGAACCCGTGGCCGGCGATGCTGCGTACGCTGTACAAGGACGACGAGCGCTACGTGAAGACCTACTGGAGCAAGTATCCCGGCAAGTACCTGGCCGGCGATTCGGCGCGGCGCGACAAGGATGGCTACTTCTGGATCATCGGGCGGACCGACGACGTGATCAAGGTTTCCGGCCACCGCCTGGGTACGGCCGAGGTCGAGTCGGCGCTGGTGTCGCATCCCGCCGTTGCCGAGGCGGCGGCGATCGGTCTGCCGCACGAGGTAAAGGGCCACGCGATCCACGCTTTTGTCGTGCTGCGCCTCGGCCACGAACCGAGTCCGGAACTGGCCGAGGATCTGCGCAAGCACGTCGCGATCCACCTGAGCCCGATCGCCAAGCCGGACTGGATCGATTTTTCCGAGAAGCTGCCGAAGACCCGCTCGGGCAAGATCATGCGCCGGGTGCTCAAGGCGCGGGCGCTCGGGCAGGACGAAGGCGACACGACGACGCTCGACGAGTGAAGCGGAGGGGGCGCCGGATGGGCGGTACTACGCTCCCCGGCGCAGCGTCTTGAACTTCAGCGTCGCCAGTTGTGCCCCCAGCCCGGTGACGGCGGCGATCGAAAAGGACGCCGCCGTGCCGTACTTGTCCAGCAGCAGCGCCAGGGTGAGGAAGAAAGTGGCGAACGAGTACATGCCGGTGGCCATCGAGCGCAAAAGAACGGTGACGAACGTCGCGCCGTGGTTGCGGTGCGAGAAGACGGCGAGTACCGAGCCGAGTACCGGGTAGGTGGTGAGCAGACCGCTCCAGGCGCTGCCGATGCGCGCGGCGCTGAGCGAGACGGCCAGGGTGAGCAGGGCGCCGGCCAGGGCACGCAGACCCAGTTCGAGCATCGACATGTGGCGCGCCGCAACGAGTTCCTTTTGCGCCGGGAAAAGGGTCGGTGCGACGAGCAGGGCGCTGGCGGCAAGACCCAGCGACAGTGGTGTCGACGTCGGCAGCCGGGCGAGCAGGCTGACCGCCCCGAGCCACACGGTGGCGGTGATCGCCAACGTGCCCGGCCAGGTGAAGCGCTGGCTGGCGTGCGAATAGACGGCCAAGAAAATGATGGTGGAGGCGACGGCGGCGAGCGAGGCCGCAGCGGCGGGCGCGGCGAACACCGGCCCCTGTTCGAGCGCCACAATGAACAGGATCGGTCCGGCGGACACCGGCAGCCCGGCCAGCCAGCCGGCGACGCCGGGGCCCCAGCGCCGACCGGCCAGGGTGATGAGGATGAGGAAGGCCGGAACCAGCAACAGTTTGAGAGCGAGCATGACCGGCCTTGTCAGTCCAGGGCGTTGACCGCCCGCGCGAACGCATCGACGCGCTGCCAGTCGGTGAATTCGACGACGCTGGCCGGATCGGTCGGCCCCTTGGTGATGAGCATGATGAAACGGATCATCAGCCGGTCGAGAGGTCGGTAGCGCGGGTAGTCGAGCCGGCCAGCGAAAACGTCGAGCAGCCGGGGGCGCCAGCGCGATTGCTGAAGAAATTTCTTCAGGTACGGATTGGTCTCCGGGCGGTTTTTTTCAGGTTTGCGGGCGACGATGTTGACCGTGAAGAAGGCGCTCGGCTTGCCGTCGAGCTGTTCCCGATGCTTGTCGACGAATTCGAATACCGACGGCCGATGCTTGCCGTAGCGGATGCTGGCGCCGAGGACGATCTTGTCGAACGGGTCGAGGTCGGTGTCGCCGGCGTCCTCGATCTTGCTCAGTGTGACGGTGTTTCCTTCGGCTTCGAGCTCACGCCGGATGTGTTGGCAGATCGTCAGTGTATGGCCGTCGACGGTCGAATAAAGAAGCAGGATGGCGGACATGGTGGCGACCGTGGGATTGGGTGAAGGTCGAATTCTAATGCGTGGTGGGGAGAGTTGGCAGGGCGGTGGTTGGACTGCGTGTTTTGCGCTATAACCTTCGCTTCGGGTGACTATCGGGAGAATCCTTTGTCCGGAATGATGCTGGCGTTGCAGCGCAGCCTCGCCTCGCTGGGAAGCGGCAAGGTGTGGCTGTATATCCTCGGTCCCGCTTTGGCGGCGGTGTTGTTCATGGTCGGTGTATCGGCCGCTTTTCTCAACTATTTGATCCAGCTCTTCATCGAGCAGCCACCGATGAGCTGGATCAACGAGTGGGGGTGGTCGTGGCTGGCGCAGTCGCTGGCGGTGCTGGGTGGCTGGCTGGTGATCCTCTCGGCCAGCTATCTGGTGGCCATGCTGCTCACTGCGGTGCTGGTGCTGCCGCTGATGCTCAATCACCTTGCCGCCCGCGACTATCCTGAGCTCGCCCGACAGGGCAAGGAGAATTTTGTCGCGTCAACGTGGAACAGCGTCTGGGCAGCCCTGTTGTTCGTTGTCGGCTGGGTGGTGACGCTGCCGTTGTGGCTGATTCCCGGGCTCGGGTTGTTCCTGCCGCTGTTCTGGATGGCCTGGCTCAACCGCCGCACCTTCGCCTACGATTCGCTGGCCGAACACGCGACTACGGAGGAGTGGCGCGAACTGCGCAAGCGGCAGGCGATGCCGTTGCTGTTGCTGGGCTTCGCCACGGCCGCGCTGACGCACGTGCCGTTCCTCGGCCTGCTGGCGCCGTCGCTTTCGGCGCTGGCCTACATCCATTTTTGCCTTGAATCCCTGCGCCGCGTGCGGCAAGGCGCGGTGGTCAGCATTCCATCTCCCGGGAGTCGGAAATGAGTTTTGCAGCCCTCATCATCGGTGACGAGATCCTTTCGGGGAAGCGTATCGACCAGCATTTCGCCAAGATTGCCGGTCTGCTTTCGGCGCGCGGGCTTCGTCTGTCACGGGTGGAGTATCTCGGTGACGAACGGCCACGTCTTGTTGACTCGCTGAAGCGCAGCTTCGCCGCGGGCGATGTGGTGTTCAGCTTCGGCGGCATCGGCAACACGCCTGACGACCACACGCGGCAGGCGGCGGCGGAAGCGCTGGGCGTCGATCTGGTCCTGCATCCGGGGGCCGAACGGGAGATTCGCGGCCGCTTCTCCGACGACATTACGCCGCAGCGCCTGTTGCTCGGCACCTTCCCGCGCGGCGTCGCCATCGTGCCGAATCCGTTCAACCGCATTCCCGGCTTTGCCGTACGCGACCACTATTTCCTGCCCGGCTTTCCGCAGATGGCGCATCCGATGGCCGAGTGGGTGCTCGACACCTATTACTCGCACCTGTTCAACCAGCGGCCGGTGATCGACAAGGCGTTTCTGCTGACTGGCCCGAACGCCTACGAAAGCGCGCTGCTCGGGTTGATGGAGCGTATCGTCGCCGCCTATCCCGATCTGCGCCTGTTCAGCCTGCCGTCGGTTGGTTCGGATGGGCAGCGCAAGCATCTGGAACTTGGCGTCGAGGGCAGCGAGGCGCGGGTGGATCTGGCGATGGAGGAAATCCGCCAGGAAATCGAGCAGCGCGGGATCGCCTGGTCCTGGCGGGACCAGGGGCTGCGAATCTGATCCCGGGGCGCGTCAGCGCGGCGTGACGCTCTGCTCAGGACGCAGCGGCAGCGGCGCCGCTTTGTCCTCGGTAGGCGCGGCCTTGCTGCGCGGCTGGATGATCGCGCGCACGCGGGCCTGCGACTGGCCCGTCGCCGATTTCGTCGAACCGTCGTTGGTGACGACGTATTTTTCGGTTGTCGCGTCGTACGAGATGTAGTGTCCCTTGACTTCGTCGAGGCCGCTCTTCACCCAGCCTCGTACGAAGAATTCCGTCTTCTCGTTGCGCGAGTCGTGCACGATGCGCTCGGCCTCGCCTTCGATGTACTCGTCACGGGCATCGCGTTTCTGCCGGAAGCGCGCCAGACCATTGACCCCGCCAGTCGCGACGCCTTTCTGGAAGCCGTCGGCGTCCTGCGTGACGACCAGCTTGCTGGTGCGCAACTGCATTGTCCCCTGGGTCATTACCACGTTGCCTTCGAAGACCTGCACCTTGTTGATGTCGTCGATGCTCACGCGGTCGGCTTCGAGGTTGATCGGCTTGTCGCGGTCGCCCTTTTCGGCGTGGGCGGCGGAGGTGGCACCGAACAGCGCGGCGCCGAGCAGCGCGGCGGCGAGGAGGGGGCGAAGAGCGGTCATGGCTTGGTTTTCCTGGCGGGTTTTCGGCCCAGCAGTCCGGTGACCTGGGATTCCAGGAGATAGGTCTGGGCCTTGTTATCGACTTGCATTCCGACGCCCTTGACCCAGGAACTGCCCTTGGTCAGCACGACGGGGCTTTTGGTGAAGGCGCGCTCGTCGTCGGGGAAGACGGTCAGGTCGGGCATCGAGGCGGTCAGTTCCTCGTCGCGCCCGGCGGCGGGGCGACGAATGAAGACGTTGCCGGTGAGGTCGACGCGCTTGTTGTCATCGCTGAGGCGTCCCTTGTCCGCGCTCACGGTGACCGGTGCCTTCTTCTCGGGCTGACTAGACTGTTGCGTCAGGCGCGGCTTGCGCAGGTCGGTCGTGTCGTCGTCCGGGAAATGGCGCACGTCATCGGCGCGCAGCGTGTATTTCAGCTGGCCGTTCGCATCGAGCTTGCGTAGCACGGCGTCGGAAACGATGTAGTCCGGGTCGTGGCGGTGCTTGCCGTCGCGCCCCGGCTCGTCGAGTTCCGTCGCGTAGCGCAGCCAGAACGTCAGCAAGGTCAGCGCCAGCAGGATGCTCAGCGGAAAAAGCGCGCTGCCCCAGTGTTTCATCGCGATACGGGGGATACGGGAAGGTAGGGGGCGAGTGCCGCGTCGAGCTTGCCCTGGGCGGCGAGGATGAACTCACAGACCTCGCGCACGGCGCCGTGGCCGCCGGGCTTGCCGGCGATGTAGTCGGCGTGCAGGCGGTTCAGGTCGTGGCAGTCGGCCGGGGCGGCGGAAAAGCCGCAGGCGCCCATGACCTGCAGGTCGATCACGTCGTCGCCCATGAAACCGGCTTCGTGCGCCTCGACGCCGACCTTGGCGAGCAGTTCGTGAAAGGTCGACAGCTTGTGGCCGATGCCCTGATAAACGTGCTTTATGCCCAGGTTCTTCATCCGCCAGTTGACGCATTCGGCGTCGCGGCCGGTGATGATCGCCAGCGTCACGCCGGCCTTCTGCAGCATGCTCATGCCATGCCCGTCGCGGGCGTTGAAGGCCTTGATTTCGGTGCCCGCGTCGGTGAAGTAAAGCGAGCAGTCGGTAAGTACGCCGTCGACGTCGAACACCATCAGCTTGAGGCGGCTGGCGCGGGCTTTGCAATCTTCAATCGGTTTCATCAGATGGCCTTGGCCTGGAACAGGTCGTGCATGTTGAGGGCGCCGATCAGGCTGCCGGCCTCGTCGACGACGGGAATCTGGTTGATCTTGTACTTTTCCATCATTTCGACCGCTTCGGCGGCGAGCTTGTCGGGACTCATCACGCGCGGGTTGGCGGTCATTACGTCGCGGACGGCCAGAAGGGACAGATCAGGATGCTTGAGCACCGCGCGGCGCAGGTCGCCGTCGGTGAAGATGCCGAGCACCTTGCGTTCGGGCGAAATGACAACTGCCATGCCGATGGTGCCACGGGTGATTTCGCGGATGGCTTCGGCGATCGATGCCTCCGGCGCGATAACCGGTATTGCCTCGCCGGTGCGCATCACGTCGCGCATGCGGGTAAGCAGGCGGCGCCCGAGCGAGCCGCCGGGGTGCGAGCGGGCGAAGTCTTCGGCACCGAAGCCGCGAGCATCGAGCAGCGCGACGGCCAGGGCATCGCCCAGCGCCAGCGCGGCGGTGGTGCTGGCCGTCGGGGCGAGGTTGAGCGGGCAGGCTTCGTGGGCTACCGCGGCATCGAGATGCGCATCGGCGTCGCGCGCCAGCGTGGACTTGGCGTTGCCGGTCATGGCGATCAATTTGGCGCCCTGGCGCTTGATCGACGGCACGATGTTCAGCAGTTCGGCACTTTCGCCGGAGTTGGAAATGCCGATCACCACGTCGTCCTCGGTAATCATGCCGAGGTCGCCATGGCTGGCTTCCGCCGGATGCACGAAGAACGCAGGGGTGCCGGTGCTGGCCAGCGTCGAGGCGATCTTGCGCCCGATGTGCCCGGATTTGCCCATGCCACTGACGATGACCCGGCCGCGGCAATTGAGGATCAGCGCAAGCGCCTGCAGGAAGGCGCCATCGATCCGGCTGGACAGCGCCAGGACGGCGTCGGCCTCGATGCGCAGCACTTGCCGCGCGAGTTCGAGGGCTTGGTCGGAAGGCTGGATTTGGCTCATGGAAAGGTAGCGGTTATGATTGCGCGGAGTATAGCAGAAGCCCCGTTCCATCCGGGTTTGCGGGCGTTTACAGGTTCTGGAGCGTATCGATTTCATGCAGACACTTCCGCTCGTTCTGATGTTGCTCGGTGCGTCGGTGGTGTCGGTCATCATCTTCCGGCGTATCAACCTGCCGCCGATTCTCGGTTATCTGCTCGTCGGGACGCTGGTCGGCCCGCAGGCGTTCAACATCGTGACCGACGTGGCCGACGTGCAGCATCTCGCCGAATTCGGCATCGTCTTCCTGATGTTCTCGATCGGCCTTGAGTTTTCGCTGCCCAAGCTGTTCGCCATGAAGCGCATCGTCTTCGGGCTGGGGGCGGTGCAGGTGTTTGCCACCTTATTGGTCATCGCCGGAGTTGCCATGCTGGCCGGATCACCGTGGCAGGCCGGCGTGTCGATCGGCGGTGCGCTGGCGATGTCGTCGACCGCCATCTTGACCAAACTGCTCGGCGAACGCCTGGAGCTCGACGCGCCGCACGGCCGCGAGGTCATCGGCGTCCTGCTGTTTCAGGATCTGGCCGTGGTGCCGTTGCTGATCCTGATCCCGTCGTTCACGCAGGCGCCGGAAACGATGGCCTGGCTGATGGCGATCGCGGTGCTGAAGGCCACCGCGATGCTGCTCGTGGTGCTGCACTTCGGCAAAGGGGTGTTGAGCCGCTGGTTCGTTGTCGTGGCGCGTGGCAAATCCGCCGAGCTGTTCATGCTCAACGTGCTGCTGGTCACGCTCGGGCTGGCGTATCTGACCGAAATGGCCGGACTGTCGCTGGCCCTGGGGGCGTTCATCGCCGGGATGCTGATCTCGGAGACGGAATTCCGGCATCAGGTGGAGGAGGACATCAAGCCGTTCCGCGACGTGCTGATGGGGCTGTTCTTCGTGACCGTCGGGATGATGCTCGATCTGCCGCTGGTGCTGGCTAATCTGTGGGTGGTGCTGGCGATCCTTGTCGGGCTGCTGGTCGTCAAGTTTGCGCTGGTTTTTGGCGCTTCGCGGCTGTTCGGCGCCACGCCGGGCAACGCCATGCGCAGCGGCCTCTGGCTGTGCGCGGGCGGAGAATTCGGGCTGGTGCTGCTCTCCTTGATCCAGCAGTCGGAGGTTGCGCCGCCGTCGGTGGTGCAGAGCGTGCTGGCCGCCATGGTCATCTCCCTGTTGCTGGCGCCGATCATCGTGCAGTACAGCGAGCGGCTGGTCCTGCGTTTTGCGTCCAGCGAATGGCTGTTGCGCTCCATGCAACTGACCAAGCTGGCGGCCAAGGCGATGCGTACCGAGAAACACGCGGTGATCTGCGGCTTCGGGCGCAACGGGCAGCAACTGGCGCGCTTCATGGCCGGCGAAGGCGTTTCCTACCTGGCGCTGGATCTCGACCCGGATCGCGTGCGCGAGGCGGCGGCAGCGGGCGAGAACGTGGTCTATGGCGACGTCACCCGGCGTGAGACGCTGGTCGCCGCCGGAGTCGGGCGGGCCAGTGTGCTGGTCATCTCGTTCGCCGACAATCGGGCGGCCGAGCGGGTTATGCGGCATGTCCGGGATATCGCGCCGAGCCTGCCGATCGTCGTGCGCACGGTCGACGAGAAGGATTTCGATGCGCTGGAACGTGCCGGCGCGGCCGAGGTGGTGCCGGAAACGCTGGAGTCGGCGATGATGCTGGCGTCGCACGCGCTGATCCATGCCGGGGTGCCGATCAATCGCGTGCTCAAGCGCATCCGCCTGATTCGCGAGGCGCGTTATCGCACGCTGCGTGGCTTCTTCCATGGGGAGAGCGTGTTCGACGAAGATGAGCGCGAGAGCGAAGAGCCGCGCCTGCGTTCCGTTTCGCTGGACGACGGCGCCTTTGCCGTCGGGCGGACGCTCGGCGATCTGGCCATTGCCGGAACCGGGGTCGAGGTCACCGCAATACGCCGTCGCGACATCAAGACGCAGGAACCGTCGGTCGATACCCTGTTCGAGGCCGGTGACGTCGTCGTCCTGCTCGGGGTGTCGGAGGCGCTGGCGCTGGCCGAGGAAAAACTGCTCAAGGGGTAGCGCCGTCTTTTCGGCGCGCCCCGTGGCGGAGTACCATCTTTCGTTATTTATCGTCCAGGAGAAAAACATGCCGCATGCCATCCGTTTCCATCAAACCGGCGGTCCGGAAGTCCTGTGCTGGGAGGAGGTCGCCGTTGGCGATCCCGCGCCGGGCGAGGCGCGTGTCCGGCACGAGGCGATCGGGCTGAATTTCATCGATACCTATCACCGCGGCGGGCTGTATCCGCTGCCCATGCCGTCGGGGCTGGGCCGTGAAGGAGCCGGGGTCGTCGAGGCCGTCGGCGACGGCGTCACCGACATCAAGCCGGGCGACCGCGTGGCCTACGGCACCGGCCCGCTGGGAGCGTACAGCGAAGTCCGCTGCATGCCGGCGGACAAGTTGCACAAGCTGCCGGACGGCATCGATTTCAAGACCGGGGCGGCGATGATGCTGCAGGGGATGACCACCGCCTACCTGCTGCTGCATACCTATCCTGTCCAGCCCGGCGACAAGGTGCTGATCCACGCGGCGGCCGGCGGCGTTGGCCTGATCGCCTGCCAGTGGGCCAAGGCGCTCGGCGCGACGGTGATCGGTACCGTGTCGAGCGAGGCCAAGGCCGAACTCGCCCGGAAACACGGTTGCGACCACGTCATTCTCTACACACAGGAAGATGTGGCCAGCCGCGTCCGCGAAATTACCGGCGAGGGCGTTGCCGTGGTCTATGACGGGGTCGGCAAGGATACCTTCATGGGGTCGCTCGACAGCCTGCGCCGCCGCGGCCTGCTGGTGACCTTCGGCAACGCCTCGGGCGCCGTGCCGCCGTTCGACCCGTTGCTGCTGTCGAAAAAGGGATCGCTGTTCGTGACCCGGCCGGTGCTCGATCACTACTCGACGACGCGCGCGGAGTTGCTGGCGCTCGGCAGCGCGTTGTTCGACGTCGTGCTCTCCGGCAAGGTGAAGATCGAAGTCAACCAGACTTATGCGCTGGCCGACGCGGCGCAAGCGCATCGCGACCTCGAGGCGCGCAAGACGACCGGTTCGACGGTCCTGATTCCGTGATCGGAGGGTGGATGCCAAGGGAGGTGGCATGAAGTCGTTTCTGATCGCCAACCCCAAGGGCGGTTCCGGCAAATCCACCCTGGCGACCAATCTGGCAGGCTACTTCGCACAGAGCGGTCGCCGGGTGATGCTTGGCGATATCGACCGGCAGCAATCGGCGGGTGAGTGGCTGAAAATCCGGTCGGAGGAATTGCCGCCGATCCGCGGCTGGTCGGCTGAGAAGGACCAGCCGCTACGCCCGCCGAAGGACACGACGCACGTCGTGCTGGATACGCCCGCGGGCCTGCACGGCAAGGGTCTGGAAAAGGTATTGAGGCTGGTCAGCAAGGTCATCGTGCCGGTGCAGCCGTCATTGTTCGATATTCTCGCGACGCGCGAATTTCTGGAGGCCTTGCTGCAGGAAAAATCGGTGCGCAAGGAAAAGACCTTCGTCGCCGTGGTCGGCATGCGGGTCGATGCGCGCACGCGAGCTGCCGGCGAACTGGAGCGATTCCTCGCGTCGTGGGATCTGCCGGTGCTGGGTCATGTCCGTGACAGCCAGCTCTACGTGCAACTGGCCGCCAGCGGCATGACGCTGTTCGATCTGCCGGAGTCGCGCGTCGGGCGTGACGTCGAGCAATGGCGCCCGATCTTGGAGTGGCTCGAGCGATAAGCGTTCTTAACGCCAGCCGCCGTTGCGGTCGTAATGGCGGTGCTGCTGCCGCCAGTGTTTCCTGGCCGGATGCGCCGGTACATAAACTACCGGGGCGCGCACTACGCGGACGGGCGGTGGCGCGTAATACACCGGTGCCGGCGCATAGACGGGAGCGGGTGCGTACACCGGGGCAGGCCTGTAAATCCGGACGGGAGCCGGAGCGACATAGACCGGGCGCGGACGGTAATGCCGGTCGTTGTCGCTGGCGATGACCGCGCCAGCCGCGGCGCCGACGGCGCCGCCGATGAGTGCGCCGTCGCGGCCGCTGACGTGGTTGCCGACCACGGCCCCCAGTCCGCCGCCGATGACGGCACCGAGCACCGTGTCGTTGGCTTGCGCGGCGCTGGCGGAAAGCAGGCCGGCCGAGAGGGCGAGGATGGCTGCGAAGTGTTTTTTCATGATGTGATCTCCTTGTGTCGTGATGGCTGAAGCGTAGCCCTGTCCCCCGGTGCAGGTTTGGCCGGGTGGTAAGGATGTGTAAAGGATTGTTTCGCCACCTCTGGTTGCGATGCGCGCGATGGCCTCGCCGGGGTGCCGCTCGCGGTAAAATGGCGCGATGTCCGATCCCCGCTTCATCCACCTCCGCCTGCACAGCGAGTATTCCGTCACCGATGGCATCACGCGCCTCGACGACGCGGTTGCTCGCGCCGTGTCTTACGGCATGCCGGCGCTGGCGCTGACCGATCTGGCCAACGCCTTCGGACTCGTCAAGTTCTATCTGGCGGCGCGTGGCAAGGGGGTCAAGCCGGTGCTCGGCTGCGACATTCATCTGGCCAACGAGGTCGATCCCGACCGGCCGTACCGGATGCTGCTGCTCTGCCGTTCGCGACAAGGCTACCTGCAGCTTTGCGAACTGCTGACGCGCGCTTATTTGCAGCCGCGCGTGCGCGGCCGCGCCGAAATCACCCGGGCGATGCTCACCGAGGTGGGCGTCGACGGGCTGATCGCGCTGTCCGGCGCAGCGCACGGCGATGTGGGCGAGGCGTTGCAGCAGGGCAACCTGGCGCAGGCGAAAGTGCGCGCGGCGTACTGGGCCGAGCTGTTCCCGCAGGCGTTTTATCTCGAAGTGCAGCGGCCGCATCCGCGCGGTCAGTCGGCGCAGGAGTCGCTGGTCGCGGCGACGGCCCGGCTGGCGTCCGATACCGGACTGCCGCTGGTGGCGACGCACCCGATCCAGTTTCTCGATCGCGACGACTTCAAGGCGCACGAGGCGCGGGTGTGCATCGCCGAAGGCTATATGCTCGGCGATACGCGGCGACCGCGCCTGTATTCCGAGGAGCAGTACTTCAAGTCGCCCGACGAGATGGTCGAACTGTTCTCGGACCTGCCAGAGGCGCTGGAGAACTCGGTGGAGATCGCCAAGCGGTGCAACCTGCAGATCGGCCTCTATAAAAACTACCTGCCGTTGTTCCCGACGCCGGAGGGGGTCTCGCTCGACGATTTCCTGATCATGGAAGCCGAGAAGGGGCTGGAGCGGCGGCTGAAGCAGCTTTACCCCGATCCGGCCGAACTGGAAAAGCAGCGCCCGATTTACGACGCGCGGCTGAAGATCGAGACGCAGACCATCGTCCAGATGGGCTTCCCGGGCTACTTCCTGATCGTGGCGGACTTCATCAACTGGGGCAAGCACAACGGCGTGCCGGTCGGGCCGGGGCGGGGGTCCGGTGCCGGGTCGCTGGTCGCCTTCTCGCTGGGGATTACCGACCTCGATCCGCTGGAATATGCCCTGCTGTTCGAACGCTTTCTCAACCCGGAACGGGTGTCGATGCCCGACTTCGACATCGACTTCTGCCAGGATAACCGCTGGCGGGTGATCGAGTACGTGCGCGAGAAGTACGGCAAGGACGCCGTGTCGCAGATCGCCACCTTCGGCACGATGTCGTCGAAGGCGGTGATTCGCGACGTCGGGCGCGTGCTCGACATGCCGTACAACTTCTGCGACCAGCTCTCCAAGCTGATCCCGGTCGAGCAGAACAAGCCGCTGTCCCTGTCCAAGGCCATCGAGGCCGAGCCGCAGCTGAAGCAGCGCATCGAGGAGGAAGAGGAGGTCAAGGAGCTGTTCGAACTGGCCGGCCGCCTCGAAGACCTGACGCGCAACGTCGGCATGCACGCCGGCGGCGTGCTGATCGCGCCCGGCAAGCTGACCGACTTCTGCCCGCTGTATTCGGCCGACGCCGGCGCCTCGGTCGTCTCGCAGTACGACAAGGACGACGTCGAGAAGGTCGGCCTGGTGAAGTTCGACTTCCTCGGCCTGCGCAACCTGACCATCATCCGGCTGGCCGTCGATTACGTCGAAAGGCTGACCGGCAAGCGGCCGGACCTCGACGCGCTGACTTTCGACGATCCCAGGGCCTACCAGATTCTCAAGGACGCCAACACCACGGCGATCTTCCAGGTCGAATCTGAAGGGATGAAGAAACTGCTCAAGAAGCTGGCGCCCGACCGCTTCGAGGACATCATCGCCGTTCTCGCGCTCTACCGTCCCGGCCCGCTCGGCTCGGGGATGGTGGACGACTTCATCCTGCGAAAAAAAGGCCAGCAGAAGATCGACTACTTCCACGACGACCTGAAGGGCTGTCTGGAACCGACCTACGGCGTGATCGTGTATCAGGAACAGGTGATGCAGATCTCGCAGATCATCGGTGGCTACACGCTCGGCGGCGCCGACATGCTGCGTCGGGCGATGGGCAAGAAAAAGGCCGACGAGATGGCCAAGCACCGCGAGACGATCGCGGAGGGCGCGAAGAAGAAGGGCTACGATCCGGCGCTGGCCGAACAGCTGTTCGACCTGATGACCAAGTTCGCCGAGTACGGCTTCAACAAGTCGCACACCGCGGCGTATGCCGTGGTCACCTATCAGACGGCCTGGCTGAAGGCCCATCACTGCTCGGCGTTCATGGCGGCGACGTTGTCGTCGGACATGGACAACACCGATACGGTGAAGATCTTCTACGACGATTGCCTCTTCAATAAGCTGACCGTCCTCGGGCCAGACGTCAATGCTTCCGACTACCGCTTCGTGGCGGTCGATCGCCAGACCATCCGCTACGGTCTCGGCGCGGTAAAGGGGACCGGCGAGCAGGCGGTCAACGTGATCCTCAAGGCGCGCAACGAAGGCGGTCCGTTCAAGGATCTGTTCGATTTCTGCGAGCGTGTCGACAAGCGCATGGTCAACCGCCGCACCATCGAAGCGCTGATCCGTGCCGGCGCCTTCGATTCTATCGATGACCACCGCGCCAAACTGATGGCTTCGGTCGGCATTGCCATCGAGGCCGCCGAGCAGGCCGAGCGCAATGCCATGCAGGTCAGCCTGTTCGATGTCTTTGACGGCGACGCGGCGGAGGAGCACAAGGCGCAATATGTCGAGGTGCCGCCCTGGAAGGAGCGGCAGAAGCTGGCAGAGGAGAAGCTGGCGCTGGGCTTCTTCTTCTCCGGTCACCCGTTCAACGAAGTGAAGCGCGAAGTATCGCGCTTCGCGCGCAAGCCGCTGTCGTCGCTGGAGCCGCGGAAGGAGCCGCAAATGCTGGCCGGTCTGGTGGTCGGCGTGCGCACCAAGATCACCTCGCGCGGCAAGATGGCCTTCGTGCAGATCGACGACGGTTCGACGTCGCTGGAGGTTTCGGTGTTCAACGAGACGTTCGAGGCCGAGCGCGAGAAGATCCGCGAGGACGAGGTGCTGATCATCGAGGGCAAGGTGCAGCGCGACGACTTCGCGGGAGAGGGCAAGGTGCGCGTCGTGGCGGAGCGGCTGCTGACGCTCGCCGAGGCGCGCGGGCGGTTCGCCCGGCACCTGCGTCTGTCGCTGAACGGGCAGGCCAGCGGCGCCAATGCCCGCAATGCCGCCCAGAGGCTGCAGGCCCTGTTGGCGCCGTACACGCCAGGCAACTGTCCGGTGCGCCTGGCCTATCGCAACGCCGAGGCGACCTGCGAGCTGGCGCTTGGCGACAGCTGCCGCGTGCGGCTGGAGGATGAACTGCTAGTGGCGCTGGGTGACTGGCTGAGCAGCGAAAACGTCAAGGTCGATTACAACTGATTCATGTCACGGGAACCGGGAGGCTAATGTTGATGAGCAATCTTTGGCGGGGATGTGCGCTGTTCGTAGCTGTTCTGCTTGTTTCGGCTTGCAGCAGCAAGGTCAGTCTCGAGAATTACAACAAGCTGCGCGCAGGCCAGTCCTTCGATGAAGTGAAGGCGCTGCTCGGTGATCCGTCACGCTGCGATGAGGCTCTGGGTGTGCGTGTTTGCTTCTGGGGCGACGAAGAAAAAGGAATCAACGTGAACTTTGCAGCGGGCAAGGTTATCCTTCATGCGGCAAAGAATCTCAAGTAGCGGGTTTCAGGCGGCAAACCCGTCAGCAAAAAAAGGCCACGGAATTTCCGTGGCCGATTTTTTGGCGCACTGAGTCGGGCGCTTACAGTTCCTTGGAGTGTGCCGCGAGGTATTCGGCCACGCCGGCCGTCGAGGCTTTCATCCCCGGTTTGCCCTTGTTCCAGCCGGCGGGGCAGACTTCCCCGTGCTCTTCGGTGAATTGCAGTGCGTCGACCATGCGCAGCATTTCATCGACGTTGCGGCCCAGCGGCAGGTCGTTCACTACTTGGTGGCGCACGGTGCCGGCCTTGTCGATCAGGAATGAGCCACGGAAGGCTACACCGGCCGGGCTGAATTCGACGTCGTAGGCGCGGCAGATTTCATGCTTGACGTCGGCAACCAGAGGATACTGGACCTGGCCAATCCCACCCTGGTTTACCGTCGTGTTCTTCCACGCGAGGTGGGTGAATTGCGAATCGATCGACACGCCGATGACTTCGACGTTGCGCTTCTTGAATTCGTCGAGGCGGTGGTCGAAGGCGATCAGTTCCGACGGACAGACAAAGGTGAAATCCAGCGGGTAGAAGAAGATCACCGCGTATTTGCCCTCGATTTCCTTGGAGAGCGTGAAACTGCGAATCGTGTTGTCGCCCATTACGGCATTGGCGGTGAAATCAGGGGCGGGTTTTCCAACGAGAACAGCCATGTTTATCTCCTTGAATCGGTTGTTGTGAAAAAACAGCTAACGCTAGCCGGCAGAAGAGCATCCGGTGAAACGGCTCGCGCGTTTAGTCAGGTCGAATGACCGTTGAGTTCCCCTCTTCGTAGAAACAGATCCGGTTGCGGCCTGATTGCTTGGCAGCATACATGGCGATGTCGGCCATCTTGAGCACTTCGCCTTGTGACGCCTCGTGATTGATGAACAGCGCGACGCCGATACTAGCCGAACAGCGGTGTTCAATGGTTTTTAGTCCCCCGTCGTCCGCTTGGGCGGCAATCACGTAGGAACGCGCGAGAGCGGTGCGGATCTTTTCGGCGACGGCGCGGGCTTGCGAAGCGGATTCGTCGCGGTTTGCATCCAGTTCTCCAATCATGATGACAAATTCATCGCCGCCGAAGCGGGCGACGGTGTCAGCTTCGCGCACGCACTTGGTCAGGCGTTCGGCGACTTCGATCAGCAGCAGGTCGCCCGCTTCGTGACCATGCTTGTCGTTGAGCGGCTTGAAATTGTCGAGATCGGCAAACATCAGCCCGCAATAGCGGCCGCTGCGCTTGCTGGCGGCCATGGCGCGGCTCATCCGGTCGTTGAGCAAACGACGGTTGGGCAGCCGTGTGAGCGGGTCGAAAAAGGCCAGTTGCCGGATCTGCTCTTCCATTTCCTTGCGTTCGGTGATGTCGGTATGAATACCGATCATGCGTAGCGGACGTTGTTTGTCATCCCATTGCACGACTTTGCCGACCGAGCGGATCCAGCGCCAATCGCCTGCTTTGGTGCGCCGACGGTATTCCATCGAGCATGGCGCATTTCCGGCGATGCAGCCTTCCAGCGCGGCGAGCAAGGCATCGCGCTCGTCGGGGTGAACGTGTGCCAGCCAGTTCTGCAGGTCACTGTTCAATTCCTCCGTCTCGTAGCCGATCATGTGCGCGTACTCCGGGCTGACGGTGACGTCGCCGCTGCGCAGATTTACGTCGAACCAGCCCTGATTGGATGCGGTAAACGCCAAGCGCAACCGTTCCTCGCTCTCGCGCAGTTTTTCTTCCGCTTGCTCGCGCTGGGTGATGTCGTGAATGATCGAGAGAAGAATCGGCCGGCCGTTGCGTTCGAGCGGCGTCGTATGGACCTCGACGTCACGAATTTCGCCCGAGGCGAGGCGATGGGAGAAATAGAACACTTTTCGTTCGTCGCAGGCGGCGCGCTGACGTTCCTCTGCGATACGTTCTGGAGGGAGGATATTGATCTGCTCGATGCCCATCTGCAGGAGTCTTTCGCGCGGATAGCCGTAGAGCCGGCTGGCGGCCATGTTCGCGTCGAGGATCCTGCCGCTGGATTGGTCGACGAGCAGCATGACGGAGGTGTTGTCGTCGAACAGCTTGCGCAGATTCGCCTCGTTGCTCCGCAGTTCGTTCTCGATCCGTTTTCGTTCGGTGATGTCCCGCGAAATGCCGAAGACGCCAGTGATCCGGCCAGCCACGTCGCGCAGCGGCCCCATGGTTACGGAATAAATCTGCTCACTCTGTCCGGTTCCGAGCGTGCTTTCGAAGGCGCACAACCGGCCTTGGCTGATGACTTCCTGGTCTTGTGATCGGAGCTGTGCGGCCTGCTCCGGCGGCAACACCGCATAGTCGTCCTTGCCGAGGATGTCGTCCGGATCCCTGCCGACAGTGCGTCCGCCTTCCCGGTTGCAGAGCAGGTAACGGCCGGCGAGATCCTTGGCGAAGATGACGTCGCTGGAACTGTCGACGATTGCCGCGAGCAGTTGGTCGGTACGCTGGCGCTCTGTCTGTGCCTCTCGTGCGCTCAGCGCATGCGTCTGTATCTCGGTGAACAAGCGGCGCGCGAGGAGATAGAGCAACAGCGTTGTGACGGCGACGAATAGCCAGCCTTTCAGCAGACTGATCAGAACGATGGTGTCGGGATCAGCGAACAGAAGTCCGACGGCCTTGTCGGAAAAAAGAATCCAGAGAAACGAAAAAACCGCGTAGGTGGCCACCAGCTTGCCGGCTGCCTTTGCCGCCTGGGATGCCTGTCTGGCGCGCTGCGTCGCTTCGTCCGGGGTCATGCGCTTCCTCGCTCTCCCTTGGTCGCGGCGACATGGGCGAGTGGCGCCGCATAACGAGTAACTGCTTCATTTTAGTGCGGATCCGACGAAAAATGCTTGGAACTATCAACGAGACAGCGCACCGTGGTGGGAGGTTCAATCGCCGCCTGGTGTGTCGCTCAGGAGGCGTCGCGATTCCCTTTCTGAGAGGCGCTGGTGGTTAGCGCAATAGATGCCGCTGATCAGCAGGATGGCGATGCCGGCGAGCGAGACGCGGTCGGGAAAATTGCCGAAGACGACATAGCCCACCACCGTCACCCAGATCAGCTGCGTGTAGCTGAACGGCGCCAGGCGTGACGCGGGGGCGAGGGTGAAGGCGCGGATCATGATCAGATGACTGCACGCGCCGAGCAGGCCGGCCGCTCCGAGGAGCAGCAGATGCCACGGATCGCGCGGAGTAACCCAGCCGCCGGTCGGAAGTAGAAGGACCAGCGAGAAAACGAGCAGGCCGACCAGGCCCGGGTAGAAGAGCATGGCGTACTGGCTGTCCTGGCCGGACAGCTGGCGTGTCATCACCTGGTAAGAGGCGAAAAAGGCGGCGTTGAGCAGCGGCAGTAGGGCGGCCCAGGTGAAGACGTCGCTGCCCGGGCGGATGATCAGCAGGACGCCGCCGAAGGCGAACAGGATCGCGACCCAGCGGCCGGTTTCAACTTTTTCCTTGAGAAATAGTGCGGCGAGCACGGTGAGCAGGACCGGCGCCAGAAAGGCGATGGCCGTGGCTTCGGCGAGCGGCATGTAGGAGATGGCGGTGACGAAACAGAAACTGGCTCCGGAAAGCAGCAGGCCGCGCAGGAACTGCAGGCACATCCGGGCGGTACGCAGGCCCGCAAGCCCGCGCCTGGGTACGACAACCGCAATGAACAGGATGACGTGGATCAGGAAGCGCGACCACAGGATCATGCTGACGGGGTAGAAACGCGACAGGTACTTGGCGATGGTGTCCATGCAGGTAAACAGCATGACGGTGGTCAGCATCAACAGCATGCCGCGAAAGACGGGGGAGAGGCGATCAGTGTCGGCGTTCATGGGAGAGGTTCGGCCGCGGCGGCCGGCGTTGGGGTCAGGGGGCTGGGGTCAGTACGTCGGTTTCTGGATGAAATTCCCCGTGCCGGGTTGGTCCGGCGCGTCTGGTTCGTCCTGCCAGGTGACCCGGTCAACGCGGGCGTGCGGCGGGCCGCGGTGTGCCCAGGCGGTGAGTGCATCGACGGCCTCGGCGGGGCCGCTGATCAGGGCCTCGACGCTGCCATCTGCGCGGTTGCGCACCCAGCCGTCGAGGCCGAGTTCGCCCGCCTTCTCCATCAGCGACCAGCGGAAACCGACGCCCTGCACGCGACCATGAATGACGATCCGGCGAGTGATGGCGTTAGGGGCCGGGTCGGACATGGGGGCTAGTGGCGGTTTGCGTTGCGGAGCAGCTCGCGCAGGATGCGCGCCGCAGCCCAGAACATCAGCAGCAGCCCGCCGGCAATGGCCGCGCCGGCCCCGAGCGGGCCGGTCGGAAAGTCGGGGATGAACAGCGGCTGGCCGTGCGCGAACCACATGGCGCCCGTGGCGAGCAGCACCATCCCCGCGATATCGACGACGGCGAAGGCCAGGATCGGCAATGTCAGTCGCGGTCGGAAGGATGGTGGCGCTTGCATGGCGCTTTACTTCACGCGCATCCCCGGCTGGGCGCCGGAATCAGGGGCGAGCAGGAAGATGCCCGGCGTCTTGCCGTCCATGTCCGACGCGGCGAGGATCATCCCTTCGCTCATGCCGAACTTCATCTTGCGCGGCGCGAGGTTGGCGACCATCACCGTCAGGCGGCCGATAAGTGTCGCCGGGTCGTAGGCCGACTTGATGCCGGCGAAGACCTGGCGTGGTTTTTCCTCGCCGACGTCGAGCGACAGGCGGATCAGCTTCTCGGCGCCTTCGACGTGGCCGGCGTCGATGATCTTCGCCACTTTCAGCTCGACCTTCATGAAGTCGTCGATCGAGATGTGCGGGCCCGCTTCGGCTGTTGCCTTGGCGGCTTCGGCGGCCTTCTCCTGCTTCTCGGCGTGCTTCTGCGGTGCGGCCTCCGGCACCGGGGCCAGGGAGATCTTGTTGGCTTCGACCAGCGCGGTGATCAGCTTCGGATCGACGCGCGTCATCAGGTGGCTGTAGGCGTTGATCGTGTGGCCGGCCGGCAACGGCGTCACCGCGTCGGTCCAGGTCAGCGGCGCGATATTGAGGAAGGCTTCGACGGCTTCGGCAACTTTCGGCAGCACCGGTTTGAGATACAGCGTAAGCAGGCGGAAGGCTTCGATGGCTTCGGAACACGCGGCGTGCAGTTCGGCCTCCTTGCCTTCCTGCTTGGCGAGTTCCCACGGCTTCCTGTCGTTGACGAAGACGTTGGCGGTGTCGGCCAGCGCCATGATTTCGCGCAGGGCGCGGCTGAATTCGCGCGCCTCGTAGGCCTGGGCGATCGACGCGGCGGCTTCGCGCAGCGGCTTCAGCCACTCGGCGTCCGTGGCGGCGAGCTTGCCGTCGAACTTCTTGCCGATGAACCCGGCGCAACGGCTGGCGATGTTGACGTACTTGCCGACGAGGTCGGAATTGACGCGGGCGATGAAGTCGTCGAGGTTGAGGTCGATGTCCTCCATCGTGGCGTTCAGCTTGGCGGCGTAGTAATAGCGCAGCCACTCCGGGTTGAGCCCGGTCTTCAGGTAGCTCTCGGCGGTGATGAAGGTGCCGCGCGACTTGCTCATCTTGGCGCCGTCGACGGTCAGGAAACCATGCACGAACAGGCCGCTCGGCGTGCGGTAGCCGGCGTGCTGCAGCTCGGCGGGCCAGAACAGCGCGTGGAAGTACAGGATGTCCTTGCCGATGAAGTGATACAGCTCGGTCTGGCTGTCCGGCTTGAAGTACTCGTCGAAGTCGAGCCCTTGCTTGCCGCAGAGGTTCTTGAACGAGCCCATGTAGCCGATCGGCGCGTCGAGCCAGACGTAGAAGTACTTGCCCGGCGCATCGGGGATCTCGAAGCCGAAATAGGGCGCATCGCGCGAGATGTCCCAGTCGGTCAGCTTGTTCTCGCCCTCCGTGCCGAGCCACTCCTGCATCTTGTTCGAGGCTTCGGATTGCAGGCGTCCCGGTTCGCGCGTCCAGCGGCGCAGGAAGCTCTGGCAGGTCTCGCTGGAGAGCTTGAAGAAATAGTGGTCGGAATTGCGCAGTTCCGGCGTTGCGCCGGAAACGGCGGAGTACGGGTTCTTCAGCTCGTTGGGCGTGTACGCTGCGCCGCAGGACTCGCAGTTGTCGCCGTATTGGTCCTTGGCGCCGCATTTCGGGCACTCGCCCTTGATGAAGCGGTCGGGCAGGAACATCTGCTTGACCGGGTCGAAGTACTGCTCGATCGTGCGCTTCTCGATCAGGCCAGCATCCTTCAGGCGACCGTAGATGGTGTTCGAGCATTCCTGCGTTTCGGGCGAATGCGTGCTGTAGAAATTGTCGAAGGCGACGTGGAAGCCGGCGAAATCCCGCGAATGTTCGCCGTGCACCCGATTGATCAGGGCCTCGGGCGTTATGCCGTCTTTCTCGGCGCGCAGCATGATCGGCGTCCCGTGCGTGTCGTCGGCGCAGCAGTACCAGCACTCCGCAACCTTGTCCTTCGGCTGCATCTTCTGGAAGCGCACCCAGATGTCGGTCTGGATGTATTCGACGAGGTGACCGAGGTGGATGGCGCCATTGGCATAGGGCAGGGCGGAGGTGACGAGAATTTTGCGGGACATGGGCTGCGGTCCTTGATTTTGTTGGGTTTCGGCGAAACGCGGAAAAATGAGCATTCTAGCAAAGTGCAGCCCTGCCCGTTTTCGGGTAAACTGGACAAAATTACTCGGGTATCTCAGCAAGGAGTCTCAAAATGGCAGTTACCGTCGAGGCCGTCCAGGCGGCGCTCAGCAGCTTCGTTGATCCGAATACACAGAAGGATTACGTTTCGACCCGCGCGGTCAAGAACCTCAAGGTCGAGGACGGCAAGGTCTCGTTTGACATCGAACTGGGTTACCCGGCGAAGACGCAGATCGAGTTGATCAAGTCGGCTGTCGTCGATGCCGTGAAGGCGGTGCCGGGCGTGACCGGTGTCGAGGCCAACGTTTCCGTGAAGATCGTCGCGCACGCGGTGCAGCGCAATCTCAAGCCGCTGCCGGGCGTGAAGAACATCATCGCCGTCGCTTCGGGCAAGGGCGGTGTCGGCAAGAGCACGACGGCGGTTAATCTCGCCTTGGCACTCTCCGCCGAAGGCGCGAAGGTCGGTCTGCTCGATGCCGACATCTATGGCCCGTCGGTGCCGCAGATGCTCGGGCTGACCGGTCAGCAACCGGAGTCGGAAGACGGCAAGACGATGGAGCCGATGCAGGCCTTCGGCCTGCAGGCGATGTCGATCGGCTTCATGGTGGACATCGATTCGCCGATGGTCTGGCGTGGCCCGATGGTCACGCAGGCGCTGGAGCAGTTGCTCAGCCAGACCAACTGGCAGGATCTTGATTATCTGGTCGTCGACATGCCGCCGGGGACCGGCGATACGCAGTTGACGCTGGCGCAGAAAGTGCCGGTGACCGGCGCCGTGATCGTTACCACGCCTCAGGACATCGCGCTGATCGACGCGCGCAAGGGGTTCAAGATGTTCGAGAAGGTCGGCATCCCGATCCTCGGCCTGGTCGAGAACATGAGCATCCACATCTGCTCGAAGTGCGGGCACGAAGAGCACATCTTCGGCCACGGTGGCGCCGAGCGCATGGCGCAGGACTACGGTGCCGAACTGCTGGGCGCCCTGCCGCTGGAACTGGAGATCCGTGAACTGACCGATGCGGGCAAGCCGACCGTCGTCGGTGCGCCGAATTCCCGCGCCGCGGAGATCTACCGGGCGATCGCCCGCCGCGTCGGCGTCAAGATCGCCGAGCGGGCCAAGGACATGAGCAGCAAGTTCCCGAACATCGTGGTGCAGAACACCTGACGTCCCTGCAGTCGAAGTTCAAAAGAAGGGGCGCGTCGTGGATAACGACGCGCCCCTTCTGTTTTTGATCGTTGGTTCAGCGCAGGGCAGGCGCTGCCTTGAGAATCCGGCACAGGCGCTCCGTGCCGGCCTCGATCAGCGTTGCGCCGTCACGCATGCATTCTTCGAGCGAGAGCGGCCGGTCGCAGATGCTCATGACCGCGTCGATCCCCTGCTCGAGGACGTCGTTGGCGCCTTGGCCAAGCCCGCCGGACAGGCAGAAAACCGGCACGCCGAACGTTTTGGCGACCTTGGCCACGCCGACCGGCGCCTTGCCGTAGGCGGTCTGGAAGTCGGTCCGCCCCTCGCCGGTGATCACGAACAGGGCGTCCTTGACGACATCGGCGAAGCCGACGGCCTCCAGAACGATCTCGACCCCGGGGCGCAATTTCGCCGGGGTGAAGAACATCAGGCCGGCGCCGAGTCCGCCCGCCGCGCCGGCGCCGGGGAATTCGGCAACGTCGCGGCCGGTGGTCTGCTTCGCGATTTTGGCGAAGTGCGCCAGCTTTCCGTCGAGTTCGGCGACGATTTCCGGCGTGGCCCCCTTTTGCGGACCGAATACCGCGGAGGCGCCGCGTGGCCCGCACAGCGGATTGTCTACGTCGCAGGCGACGATCAGTTCGACATCCGCAATGCGCGTATCCAGTCCCTGCATCTCGATGCTTGCCAGTTGCGCCAGCGCCGCGCCACCCGGTGCGAGTTCCTGATCGTTGGCGTCGAGGAAGCGGATGCCGAGCGCCCGCGCCATGCCGGCACCGCCGTCGTTGGTGGCGCTGCCGCCGATGCCGATGATGATCCGGCGCAATCCGGCGTCGAGCGCGGCGAGGATCAGTTCGCCGGTTCCGTAGGAAGTGGCGTTGCGCGCGTCGAGCTTGTCCTTCGGCACGAGCGGCAGGCCGGACGCGGCCGCCATTTCGATGACCGCCGTTTTCCCGTCGCCAAGGATGCCCCAGTGGGCCCTGATGCGATCGCCCAGCGGGCCGGTGACCTCCGCGTAGCGGATTTCGCCGCCGGTGGCGCTGACCATCGGCTCGACGGTGCCTTCACCGCCGTCGGCGATCGGGATCTTCCTGACCGTCGCTTGCGGGAAAACCTTGTGAATACCACGTTCCATGGCGTCCGCGACGCCGATGGCCGAAACGCTGCCCTTGTATGAATCCGGTGCGACGATAATTTGCACGATAGCCTCCCTGGAAAAGTGCCCTATCGTAGCGGGGACGGGGGGAAGATTCATCGTGCGATTGCACAATTTATCGTTCGTTTTTCGTGTATAAGCTGTGTTTTCTCCCGTTTTAAGCGTGAATTCTCATGGTTCTGCTGGAGCGCGCCCTGGCGCAGGAAATCGTCGAGCGGACGATGAAGATCGTTCCGTTCAACGTCAACGTGATGGATGTCCACGGCGTCATCCTGGGTAGCGGCAACCCGGAGCGCATCGGCGAACTGCATGCCGGCGCACGTCGGGCGCTGGCCCAGTCGCGCACGGTGGAGGTCGATGTGGCGGTGGCGCGCGGCCTGGAAGGTGCGAAGCCGGGGGTCAATATTCCCCTGGCGGTGCGCGGCCAACTCTGCGGCGTGGTCGGGGTTTCCGGTGCGCCCGACGAGGTGCGCCAGGTCGGCGAACTCGTGCGGGTGATGGCCGAAATGATCCTCGAACAGGCGCAGTTGCTGCGCGAACTGCAGCACGAGAAGCGTTACCGGGAGGAATTCGTCGATCAGCTCATTTCGCCGGGGGCGACTTCACGCGCCGACCTGGAGCGCTGGGGTGGCCGGCTTGGTGTCGATTTTCGGGAACGCCGCGCGGCCGTGGTGCTGGAACTGCTCGACGAGACGATTGCTCCGGATCGCGCGATGGCCGAATTGCAACGCTGCCAGCAGCAGCTGGCCGCGACGGAACCGGCATTGTTGATGTCGGCCGTGTCGCCGCGTGAACTGGTGATGTTGCCGGTTATCGTCGGTGGCGATGATGCGGGCGGGCTTGCCGCGCGGGCAAAGACGAGGCTGTTCGAACTGGAGGCGGCGATGCGTCCCGCGTTGCAGAGTCCGGTGATTTTGAGCATCGGGGTGGCCCTGTCCGGAATCGATGGTGTCCCCCTGTCGTATCAATGCGCGAAGCGGACGGCCCGGGTTGGCCGGAGCCGCGACGGGAGTGGCCGACTGTTTTCCTATTACGACCTGAGCTTCCCCGTGCTGTTGTCCGGGCTTGGTGCCGGATGGCAGGCGGAACAACTGCGCTTGCCGTTGGAGCGCCTTGCTGCGGGGGACGGGCGTGGCACCCTGCGTGCCACGCTAGTCGCGTGGTTCGCGCAGGATTGCTTGGCGGAGTCCTCCGCACGGCACTTGGGGATTCATCGCAACACGCTGGATTACCGCTTGCGCCGGATCAGTGAAACTACCGGTCTCGATCTTGCGCGGATCGACGACCGGCTGATGCTTTATGCTGCATTGCAGCTTGAATGAGGTGAATCAGGAAGCGCCGAATACCTCGTTCAGCTGCTGGGTGACGCGGACGAAGGTCGTGCGCTTGGACAATTCCTTGAGTTTGCGGGCACCGACGTAGGTACACGCCGAGCGCACGCCGCCGAGGATGTCCTGCAGGGTGTTCTCGACCGGGCCGCGGTAGTCGAGCAGTACTTCCTTGCCCTCCGAGGCGCGGTAGCCGGCGACGCCGCCGGCGTACTTGTTCATCGCCTCGCGCGAACTCATGCCGTAGAAGCGCATCTTGCGCTCGCCATCGACTTCGACGAGTTCCGAGGCGCATTCGTCGTGTCCGGCCAGCATGCCGCCGAGCATGATGAAATCGGCGCCGGCGCCGAAGGCCTTCGCGAGGTCGCCCGGCGAGGTGCAGCCGCCATCGGCGCAGATCAGGCCGCGCAGGCCGTGCGCGGCGTCGGCGCATTCGATGATCGCCGACAGCTGCGGGTAGCCGACGCCGGACATCTTGCGCGTGGTGCACACCGAGCCGGGGCCGATGCCGACCTTGACGATGTCGACGCCGTCGAGGATCAGCTCCTCGGTCATCTCGCCGGTGACCACGTTGCCGGCCATGATGGTGATCGTCGGGAACGCCCTGCGCAGCTTGTGGATGAAGCTGATGAACGCCTTGGTGTAGCCGTTGGCGACGTCGACGCAGACGTTTTCGATCGTGCCGTTGGCTTGATCCATCACCCGCTGGAACTTCTCGAAGTCGGGCGTGGTAATGCCCATCGAATAGAACGTGCTGCCGCCCGCCGGCGGCTCGGTGAAGAAGGACAGCAGATCGGACTCGTCGTAGTGCTTGTGCAGTGCGACGGCGAGCTTATGCCGGGCCAGCGCGCGGGCCATCTCGAAGGTGCCGGTGGTGTCCATGTTGGCGGCGATGATCGGGATGCCGTGGTAGGTTTTCTGCGAATGCAGGAAGACATAGTCGCGCGAGATGTCGACTTCGGAACGCGAGGTCAGGGTGGAGCGTTTCGGGCGGATGAGCACGTCCTTGAAGTCGAGCTTGATGTCCTGTTCGATGCGCATGGCGGTTCCTCGGGAAAGAGTGAGAGCGGGCGTTCAGGCGAACGTCGGCACGGTGGCGGAAAGTTGCTTCAGCTGGTCGCGAGCAGCCCGGAAATCCGGACAATAGTGCGCAACGATGGCCCAGAAGCGGGGGCTGTGGTTCATCTCGCGCAGATGTGCCAGTTCATGCACGATCACGTACTCGATGATCTGCGGCGGGAAATGGATCAGCCGCCAGTTCAGGCGAATGCCGCTGCGCTGGCTGCAGCTGCCCCAGCGCGTGCGGGCGGAGGAGAGTCGTAGCGGCGGTGTCGCCAGGCCGAATCGGGCAGCGTGATGTGTCAGCGCGGCATGGAAGTGTTCGAGCGCCCGTGCCTTGAGCGCCTTCTGCAGGACGCTGCCGGCATGGTCGGGCGCGCGCAGGCAAAGCATCAGCGTGCTGTCGGTGTTCCACACGGCCCGGTTGTTGCCTTCGGCAAGTCGGATTTCCACCTCGCCGCCGAGACAGGGCAGACGCGTGCCGTCGCTCAGGCGCAGCGGTTCCGGAGAGCGGCGGCTACGCCACTCGTCGAGCTTTTGCCTGACCCAGTCGCCGTGCTTGCGGATCAGCGTTTCGACCTCGATCAGCGGCGCCCGATGCGGCGCGCCGACGCGCAGGCCGCGATGGTCGATGGTCAGTCCGATGGTGCGGCGCCGCGCGCGTCGCAGGATGTAGGGTACGATGCGGTCGCCGAGGGCGATGGTTCGGGGTGTCTCGCCGGCGGCTGATGGGGCTGGGTCAAGCGGCAGCTCAGCTTGCCACGGCATGGGCGCTGTCGGGATAACGGTGCGGCGAAAGGCGGCGCATTTCAGCCTCGATCCACTGTTCGGCGATCGCCGTGACCTGCTCGGCGGTCTTGCCTCGGGTGTCGATTGCCGGCCCGATGCTGACGGTGATCAGTCCGGGTTTCTTGACGAAAGCGTTTTTCGCCCAGAATTCGCCGGCGTTGTGGGCCACCGGGACGACCGGAACGCCCGCCGAAACCGCGAGGTGTGCGCCGCCGGTCTTGAAGCGCCGCGTCTCGCCGGGAGCGATGCGCGTGCCTTCGGGAAAGATGATTACCCAGTAGCCCGCGGCGAGGCGGTCGCGGCCCTGTTTCTCGACCTGCTTTAGCGCGTTCTTGCCGGCAGCACGGTCGATGGAGATCATCTTGACCGCCGCGAATGCCCAGCCCAGGAAGGGAATCATCAGCAGCGAGCGTTTCAGCACGAAGACAAGCGGCGGAAAGATGGCCTGCAAGCCGATTGTCTCCCAGGCCGACTGGTGCTTGGAGAGAATGACGGACGGCGTTGCCGGGATGTTTTCGCGGCCGATGACCTGATAGCGCAAGCCCAGCACGTGATCGCAAAGCGCCATGAAGCCGGCGCGCCAGAAGGCGATGATGGCGAAGCGCGTGCGCATCGGCAGGACGACCGCCAGCGTGACGAGCAGCCCCGCCGGGGCGGTGATCAGGGTGGCGAGCAGGAGGAAGAGCGCGGAACGAAGCAGGGCAATCATGAGGCGAGGATGAAATCGACCACGGCCGCGAGATCGTCAAAAACCAGCGTGCCTTCGGGCATGCCGCCGTCGGCCTGGGTGCCCTTGCCCTTGCCGGAAAGCACCAGAACCGGTTTGGCGCCGGCGCTCGCCGCTGCCTGCAAATCACGCAGCGAGTCGCCGACCGCGTAGGCGTTGCTCAGGTCGGCATTGAAACAGGCCGCGATACGTTCGAACATGCCCGGCTTGGGCTTGCGGCAACTGCAGTTCGAGTCGGCCGAGTGCGGGCAATAGAAGATCGCGTCGATCCGCCCGCCAACAGCTTTCACGGCGCGATGCATCTTGTCATGGATGGCGTTCAGCGTGTCCATGTCGAAGAGGCCGCGGTCGATCCCCGACTGGTTCGACGCCACGACGACCTTGAAGCCCGCCTGGGTCAGGCGGGCGATGGCTTCCAGGCTGCCGGGAATGGGTTTCCATTCGGCAGGCGACTTGATGAAGTGGTCCGAGTCGAAGTTGATGACGCCGTCGCGGTCGAGGATGACGAGTTTCATACGCCCAGTTTCGAGATGTCGGCTACAGCATTGAGTTGATCGAACAGGGACTTGAGCAGGCCCAGGCGGTTCGCGCGGATCAGCGGCTCATCGACGTTGACCATCACGTCCTCGAAGAACCGGTCGACTTCGGCGTGCACCGAAGCGAGCACCTTCAGCGCGTCGGCGTAGTCCTCGTTGGCGACGTGCGACTTGACAACGGGGGCGATCAGCACCACGCGTTCGAACAGCGCTTTTTCCGCAGGTTCCTGCAACAGGGCGACGTCCGGTTCGGGCAGGCTGCCTTCGGCCTTCTTCAGGATGTTGCCGATCCGCTTGTTGGCGGCGGCCAGCGCCAGCGCTTCCGGCAGGTGCAGGAAGTCGCGCACGGCGGCGAGCTTGGCTGGCACGAGGTCGATGCGCGTCGGACGCTGGGTCAGCACCGCTTCGACGACGTCCTGGCCGTGGCCGGCGTCCTTGAGCAGGCCGCGCAGGCGGTCGAGCATGAAGTCGAGCAGCGGCTCGGCGACCGGCTGCGTCAGCACGCCGGCGGCGAAGCCGGCTTGCGCGTCGGCGATCAGTTCGGCGAGGTCGAGCGGCAGCGGCGTTTCCATCAGGATGCGCAGCACGCCGAGCGCGGCGCGGCGCAGGCCGAACGGGTCCTTGTCGCCGGTCGGGATCTGGCCGATGCCGAAGAAGCCGGTGAGGGCGTCGAGCTTGTCGGCCAGCGCGGCGGCGCAGGCGATGTTGCCGGCCGGCAGCACGTCGCCGGCAAAGCGGGGCTGGTAGTGTGCCTGGATGGCGTCGGCGACCTGCTTGTCCTCGCCGTCGTGCAGCGCGTAGTAGCGGCCCATGATCCCCTGCAGTTCGGGGAACTCGCCGACCATGTCGGTGACGAGGTCGGCCTTGGCCAGGCGCGCGGCGCGCGCGGCCAGTTCAGCGTTGGCCGCGAGGCGGTGGGCTATCTTGCCGGCCAGCGCTTCCAGCCGTTCGACGCGTTGCAGTACCGAGCCGATCTTGTTGTGATAGACGACGTTGCCGAGCTTCTCCAGGCGCGAGGCGAGCGGCGCCTTGCGGTCCTGGTTGAAGAAGAAGCGAGCGTCCGAGAGGCGCGGGCGGACGACGCGGGCGTTGCCGCCGACGATGTGCTTCGGGTCGTCAACCTGCATGTTGGAGACGATCAGGAACTTGTTGAGCAGCTTCTTCGACGCGTCGAGCAGCGGGAAGTACTTCTGGTTCTGCTGCATCGTCAGGATCAGGCATTCCTGCGGCACGTCGAGGTACTCGGCCTCGAATTCGCCGATGTAGATCACCGGCCATTCGACCAGCGCGGTGACTTCGTCGAGCAGGCCTTCGGAGGGGTTGATCGTGGCGTTCAGTTCCTTGGCCTTGGCGTCGAGTTGCGCGGCGATCGAGGCGCGGCGCTCGGCGAAGCTGGCGACGACCTTGCCCTGGGCCTTCAATGCGTCAGCGTAAGCGTCGGCGGAGCCGAGGACGATGTCGCCCGAGGACAGGAAACGGTGACCGCGGGTGATGTTGCGGCTGGTGAGGCCGAGCACTTCGCCGGGAACCAGACGCGCGCCGTGCAGCAGCACGAGGCCATGCACCGGGCGCACGAACTGGTGGTCGGAGTCGCCCCAGCGCATCACCTTCGGAATCGGCAGTTTCTTCAGCGCCTCGGCGACGATGCCGGCAAGCACGTCATCGAGCTTCGCGCCCTGCACGGTCGCCTTGTAGAAGAAGGTCTCGGACTTGCCGTCCATGCGCTTTTCGAACTGCGCGACGGCATCGAGCGGGATCCCCTTGGCTTCGAGCTTTTTCTTCAGCGCGGCGGTCGGCTGGCCGTTGGCGTCCAGGGCAACGGAAACCGGCATGATCTTCTCGAACGCGGTGGCGTCCGGCGCCACGGCGAGTACGCCGGGAACCAGGATGGCCAGCCGGCGGGGCGTGGCGAACCATTCGTAGCTGCCCGTTGCGGAGACGAGGTTGCGGTCGGACAGGCCGATGTGGATCTGCTTGGCGAAGACCTCGCCGAGGCGGGAAAGCGCCTTCGGCGGCAGTTCTTCGGTGAGGAGTTCAACGAGGAGTGTGGCAGTTGTCATCTTATTTGCTCCCCTTGCACATCGGGAAGCCGAGCGCTTCGCGGGAGTTGTAGTAGGACTGGGCGACTTCGCGGGCCAGAGCGCGGACGCGGCCGATGTAGGCGGCACGTTCGGTGACCGAGATGGCGCCATGCGCGTCGAGCAGGTTGAAACAGTGCGAGCACTTCATCACCTGTTCGAACGCGGGCAGGGCGAGATCGAGGCCCATCAGGCGTTTCGCTTCCGACTCGTGGTCGGCGAAGTGGCGGAAAAGGATTTCGACGTTCGAATGCTCGAAGTTGTACTTCGACTGCTCGACTTCGTTCTGGTGGTAAACGTCGCCGTAGGTCAGAACCCGGCCGCCGGCATTGGTCCACACCAGGTCATAGACATTCTCGACGCCCTGCAGGTACATCGCCAGCCGCTCCAGGCCGTAGGTGATCTCGCCGAGCACCGGCTTGCAGGTCAGCGAGCCGACTTCCTGGAAGTAGGTGAACTGGGTGACTTCCATGCCGTCGAGCCAGACTTCCCAGCCGAGGCCCCAGGCGCCGAGGGTCGGCGATTCCCAGTCGTCCTCGACGAAGCGGATGTCGTGTTCCTGGAGGTTGATGCCCAGCGCTTCGAGCGACTGCAGGTAGAGCTCCTGAATGTTGTCGGGCGAGGGTTTCAGTACCACCTGATACTGGTAATAGTGCTGCAGGCGGTTGGGGTTCTCGCCGTAACGGCCGTCCTTCGGCCGGCGCGAGGGCTGCACGTAGGCGGCGTTCCACGGCTCCGGGCCGATGGAGCGCAGGAATGTGGCGGTGTGGAAGGTGCCGGCACCGACTTCGATGTCGTAAGGCTGGAGCAGCGCGCACCCCTGTTTGTCCCAGAAATTCTGGAGACGCAGAATGACTTCCTGAAATGTGGGCATGTAAGGCTTCGGAAAAACGTGAAAAAGACGTGACAAAGCGCGATTTTACTTGCTTTTCACCCCGGCAAGAAAGCGCGGGAAGAGTCAGGCGGACAGCGTCATCGACGTTGTGTAAACGCCTCCCGGCGCCAGCGTCAACGCATGGTCGGCGACGTCGCCGCGTTCCACGCACAGGTAGCCGACATGGTTGCCCTCGCCGAGGTCGGGGATATTCCTGTCGTTGCTCCAGGCGTTCCACACGACGGCGCATCGAGCCTCGGACTCGATGCCGACGTACGTCGAACCCGCGGTGATCGTTTGCCGTCTCGGCACGTCGAGGTAGATGCGGTCGGTCACGCTGTCGATCGTTACTTCGCCGCTCTGCTGCTTCTTCAGGAAATTGTTCATCTTGTCGATGAATGTGCTTCCCTCCAGGCCGGCAACACGGGTCTGGGCGACGTCGGGGACAGCAAAGTAGGTGTGGAAGGCAAAGGCCAGCGGCGCCGGGGTGATGCCGCGGTTCTCGACGCGCAGCGTCATCGTCAGGCGGCTTCCCGTTTCGATCTCCAGACGGAAGGCGAAAGTGTGCGGCCACAGCGCGCTGGTCGTCTCGTCGCCGGCCAGTTCCAGCGTCAGGCGGGTGGCGCCGGTGTCCAGTCGCTCCACCGCCGTGATGGTCCACTCCCTGATTCGGGCAAAGCCGTGCATCGTCTTGCCGTCCGGCCCCGGGCCGAACCAGGGCAGGCACAGCGGGATGCCACCGCGAATCGGCACGCCATCCTGCAGCAGGGTCTTCGGCGAGGTCCACAGCATCTCGCGGCCACCCGCCGGCAGAAAGGACATGACGTGCGCGCCGTGCAGGGCGATGACGCTCCGGCCGAGCGGATTCTCGACGATCAGCATCGGCAGGCCGGCGTCGCCGGGTTGGTGATGGGCCGGGTAGAGTTCGGTGGAGTTGACGCGCCGGATGCCGGCGGCGAGAAGCTGTTGTTCGAGTTGTTGTTCGTTCATGGCGGAATCGATCCGGTGTGGCAAGGACGGTCAGGATAGCGCGTTGCGCCGTCGCATGAAACAGAGGATCAACAATGCCAGGACGACAACCGGCAGGTTGCCCCAGCGGACATACGGCGTGCTGCCGGTGTAGGCGCGGACGTTGCCGCTCAGCGCCGCCCGGGTGAATGGCGGGAGAACGTGATTCACTCGGCCGTCGGCGCCGACGATCGAGGTCATGCCGGTGTTCGTGGCGCGCAGCATCATCCGTCCGGTTTCCAGCGCGCGCATCCGGGCGATCTGCAGGTGCTGCGGCGGGGCCAGCGAATCGCCGAACCAGGCGACGTTGGAGATGTTGATCAGCACGTCGGCCTCCGGCAGTGCGCGGATGATTTCCTCGCCGAAGGCGTCCTCGTAGCAGATATTGATCGCCGCGTTCAGTCCGGCGAGACGCAGGGGTTTCTGCTCTGCCGTGCCGCGGGTGAACTCGGACATCGGGATGCTCGCCATGGCCATGAACCAGGCGAAGCCCGGCGGAATGAATTCGCCGAAGGGAACGAGATGCGACTTTTCGTAACGCTGCTTACCCGAGGCGCCGAGGCTGACGGCGCTGTTGGCGTACTCGTGGCGGTCGCCGGTGACGATGCCGAAGAGCAGGTCGCCGCGTTGGCGGGCGGCCAGCGAGGTCAGCGCCTCCAGGTAATCCGGCGGAACCTCGCTCAGGAAAACCGGCAGCGCGGTTTCCGGCAGCACGGTCAGTTGCGCCGGGTTGTCATGTATCAGGTGGTAGTAGGTGCGCAGCGATTCCTCGAACTTTTCCGGCCGCCATTTGAGGTCCTGGGCGACATTGCCCTGCAGCAGGGCAACGCGAACCGGCTCGCCGTGCGGCGTGGTCCATGGGTATTGGAGAGAAAGATGGCCGCCGAGCATCACTACGGCGATCGCGCCGAGGCTTTTCCAGCGCGTGGCTGGGCGGATTGCCAGGGCGAACAGCCCGCCAAGGAGCGCCGTCAGCCAGGAAACGCCGTAGACGCCGACGATCGGCGCGAAGCCGGCGAGCGGGCTGGGCGGCGTTTGCGAATAGCCGGCGGCCAGCCACGGGAAACCGGTGAGAAACCAGCCGCGCAGCCATTCGGTGAGCGCCCACGCCGCGGCGAAGAACAGCACGCGCTGCCATCCATCGGGGGCGAAGCGAACGAACAGCGCGCCGGCCAGCGCCGGGTAGAGCGCCATTCCGAGGCAGAACAGCAGGGTGGCGAGCCCGGCGACCGGGGCGGGCATTCCGCCGAAGACGCTGAGGCTGACATAGACCCACGAGACCCCGGCGAGAAAGAAGCCGGCGCCGAAACAGCCGCCGAGGATCGCCCCGTCGCGCGCGGGCGCGTTCGTGTCAGTGAGTCGGGATAGCTGGGCGAACAGCCCGGCGAGGGAACACCAGAGGACAGGAAACGCGCCGAACGGGGCGAAGGCAGCAACGCTCACCGCGCCCAGCAGCAGGGCGATCGCCCGGTCTCTCCGGGGAGATTCAGTCCAATGCATCCGGCATCTGCGAACGTCGGGTGACGAGCAAGGTGTACAACCGCCGCCGGTCGGCGCGCAGGACCTGGATGTGCAGGTCGTCGAGGTCAAGCTCTTCCTTGCGCCGGGGAACGCGGCCCAGCTGATTGAGGATGAGACCGCCGAGGGTGTCGTATTCCTCGTCGCTGAAGTTGGTGCCGAACTCGGCGTTGATGTCTTCGATCGCCGTTTGCGCCTTGACGCGGAAGCGGCCGAACTGGTCCTGGCGGATGTTGTCCTCGGTTTCGTCGAAGTCGTATTCGTCCTCGATTTCGCCGACGATCTGTTCGAGGACGTCCTCGATGGTGATGAGGCCGCTGACGCCTGCGTATTCGTCGACGACCACGGCCATGTGGTTGTGCGAGACGCGGAATTCGCGCAGCAGGACGTTGAGGCGCTTCGATTCGGGGATGAATACGGCGGGACGCAGCCAGTCACGCAGACTGAACAGCTTTTCCTTGCGGATGCGCAGCAGGTCCTTGGCAAGCAGGATGCCGATGACGTTGTCGCGGTTGTCGTCGATCACCGGGAAGCGCGAATGCGCCGTGCGGTTGATCTGCTCGATGACCTTTTCCAGCGGATCCTCGATGTCGACGAATTCCATTTTCGCCCGCGGTACCATCACGTCGCGAACCACGACTTCCGATGCGGCCAGTGCACCTTCGGTGATCGACAGGGCGTCGGCGTCGAGCAGGTTTCTTTCGTGGGCGGAGTGCAGCAACTGAATCAGTTGCTCACGATCTTCTGGCTCGCGCAGGAGAAGGGAAGAGAGGCGTTCGAAGAAAGTCGGTCTGTCTGGGTCCATTGTCGTTTTGAGGAAAGTTTGGCCGGGCGGCTACGCTTTCCCTGTGTTGTACGGATCGGCGAAGCCCAATGATGCCAGTATCTCGCGTTCCTTGTCTTCCATCGTCTCCGCGTCGGCCTCGCCGGTTTCATGATCGTAGCCCTGCAAGTGCAGTAAGCCGTGCACGACCAGGTGCGCGTAATGTGCTTCGAGCGTCTTGCCCTGCTCTGCGGCTTCGCGGACGACGACGGGATGGCAGATGACCAGGTCGCCGATGACGACGGGCTCGGTTTCGTACGGAAACGACAGCACGTTGGTGGCGAGGTCCTTGCCGCGATAGTCGCGGTTCAGCGTCTGCCCCTCGTCGGCCTCGACCAGACGGAGGGTGATCTGCCCACCACGCATTCCATCGGCATTAAGCGCGGCCCGCGCCCAGGCGCGAAACTGCGGGCGGGACGGTACACCGTCCGTGTTACAGGCGTATTGCACGCTGAGGTTGAGCCGCCTACTTGCTGCCGGCGTGTCCATTCTTTTCCTCCTGGGCGGTATAGGCCTCGTACGCCGAAACGATGCGCGCGACCAGCGGGTGGCGCACGACGTCCTCCTTCTGGAATTCGGTGAAGGCGATGCCGCGCACGTCGCGAAGGATCTTGCGCGCCTCGACCAGTCCGCTCTTCTGCCCGCGCTGCAGGTCGATCTGGGTCACGTCGCCGGTGACCACCGCCTTGGCGCCGATGCCGATGCGCGTGAGGAACATCTTCATCTGTTCGGGCGTCGTGTTCTGCGCTTCGTCGAGGATGATGAAGGCGTGGTTCAGCGTGCGTCCGCGCATGTAGGCGAGCGGCGCGATCTCGATGGCGCCGCGCTCGAACAGCTTGCCGACCTTGTCGAAGCCCATCAGGTCGTAGAGCGCGTCGTAGAGCGGGCGCAGGTAGGGATCGACCTTCTGCGACAGATCGCCGGGCAGGAAACCGAGGCGTTCGCCGGCTTCCACGGCGGGACGGGTGAGGACGATGCGCTGCACCAGTTCGCGCTCGAAGGCGTCGACGGCGGAGGCCACGGCGAGATAGGTCTTGCCGGTGCCGGCGGGGCCGGTGCCGAAGGTGATGTCGTGTTCCTGGATCTGGCGCAGGTACTCCACCTGACGCGGCGTGCGGCCGTGCAGTTCCGCCTTGCGCGTCATCAGCGTCGGCATGTCGTCGTCGCGCACCACGTCCTTGCGCGCCGGGCGGTTGAGCAGTTCGATAAGGCCGAGCTGGATTTCGTCGACGGACAGCGTGTTTTTCGCCCGGGCGTAGAACAGCTGCAGCGCTTCGGACGCTTTCGCCGTCTGTTCCTTTTCTCCGCGCAGCGTGAAGCGTTCGCCGCGCCGGGCGATGGAAACGTCGAACGCCGTTTCGATCTGGCGCAGATTTTCGTCGAGCACGCCGCAGAGGTTGGCCAGCTGGCTGTTGTTGACCGGCGAGAGCAGCAGGTCGACGGCCTTCGGTTTGGCGGGGGCGCCGGATGAAGATCGGGTTTTCATGATTCGCGGGTGACGACCTCGCCGCGTAGCGAGTGCGGCATGGCCGAGGTGATGCGCAAGTCGATGAACTTGTGGACCAAGCGCGGGTTGCCCTGGAAGTTGACGACGCGGTTGTTGTCGGTCCGCCCGGCAAGTTCGTGCTCGTCCTTCTTCGAGATGCCCTCGACCAGCACGCGCTGCACGGTGCCGACCATCGATTGCGAGACGGCCTGTGCCAGTTCGTCGATGCGACGCTGCAGGCGTGTCAGTCGTTCGATCTGGACTTCACGCGGCGTGTCGTCGTGCATCTCCGCTGCCGGCGTGCCGGGGCGTGGGCTGAAGACGAACGAGAACGAGGCATCGAAGCCGATGTCGTCGATCAGCTTCATCGTCTTCTCGAAATCCTCGGCCGTTTCGCCGGGGAAGCCGACGATGAAGTCGGACGAGAGCGAAATGTCCGGCCGGGCGGCGCGCAGCTTGCGTACCAGGCTCTTGTATTCGAGCGCGGTGTAGCCACGTTTCATCGCCGCGAGAATGCGGTCTGAGCCGGATTGCACCGGCAGGTGCAGGTGCGAAACCAGCTTCGGCACCGTGAGGTAGGTGTCAATCAGCCGCTGCGTCAGTTCGCGCGGATGCGACGTGGTGTAGCGGATGCGCTCGATGCCGGGGATCTCCGCGATGTACTCGATGAGCATCGCGAGGTCCGCCTTCTCCTCACTGTCCGTCATCGCACCGCGGTAGGCATTGACGTTCTGGCCGAGCAGCGTGACTTCGCCGACGCCTTGCGCGGCCAGTCCGGCAACCTCGGTCAGCACGTCGTCGAACGGGCGCGATACCTCATCGCCGCGGGTGAAGGGGACGATGCAATACGTGCAGAACTTGCTGCAGCCCTCCATGATCGAGACGAACGCTGCGGCGCCCTCGACCTTGGCCGGCGGCATGTTGTCGAATTTCTCGATTTCCGGGAAGGAGACGTCGACCTGTGCCTTGCCGGCACGGCGCCGGTCAGCAATCAATTGCGGCAGGCGGTGCAGCGTCTGCGGGCCGAATACGACATCGACGAACGGCGCGCGGGCGACGATGGCATCGCCCTCTTGGCTGGCGACACAGCCGCCGACGCCGATGATCAAGTCCGGTTTCTCCTTCTTCAGCAGGCGCACGCGGCCCAAGTCGTGGAAGACGCGTTCCTGCGCCTTCTCGCGCACCGAGCAGGTGTTGAAGAGAATAATATCGGCGTCGTCGGGTGTGTCGGTCTTGACGATTTCTTCAGAAGCAGCGAGCACGTCGGCCATCTTGTCCGAGTCGTACTCGTTCATCTGGCACCCGAAAGTGCGGATGAACAGTTTTTTTACCATTGGAGCGGAGTCAGTTTTTCTTCAGGGAATCGGCTTCTGCCTGGCTGATCAGCCAGATGCGATGCACGGCGCCGAAGTTGTCGTTGAGATACACCACGTCGGTCGCTTGCTGAATGGCCATGGGCATGACGATCAGGTTCTGCTGGTTGCGGAACTGCGCGACCGGCGACAGGGTGAGGGTGCTGCCGCTGATGGTGACGGTGCCATCGCCCGGGGGCGGCTGCATGATTCCCTGCTTTACCTCGGGAGGCAGCGTGCGCCTGGCGATGTACGTATCGTATTGCGTCGTCGAAACGGTACCCGCCGATTGCACGACCGTTTCGATGACGGCGCTGACGATGGAGGCAACAAGGGATGCAGGTAGTGGCATCGGCGCATTATAAACAAGCTTTTAGCGAATGGGGTGCCATTGAAGTTGACCTTCCGCAGGAAGCGACTTTATAATCTCGCGCCCTAACGGTGATGTAGCTCAGTTGGTTAGAGCGATGGATTCATAACCCATAGGTCGGCAGTTCAATTCTGCCCATCACCACCAACGATTTCTCAAAAGAATCAGGGGCCTGGGCAACCAGGCCCCTGTTTTTTTGCGTAAAAAATGGGCAGAAGGCGTCCGCTCTGACACGGCTTCTGACACAGCGACGGTGTGTCAGCGTGGATGACCGCCACTGACTGCGCTCGAGTGCGGTGTTTAAAGGGCCTAAAATCCATAGGCCAGCGCGCTCGCTTCACTCAACTCCGATTCATTTTTTTGGAGTTGAGTATGACCCTCGAAATTCAAGATTCAGTCAATCCCCTCGTAGCTACACCGGACACCGGCGCGCCGGTCCACACACGTCGTTCTATGCACCGTTGCTCGCAGGCCCCGCTTGGGACGGGCTTCGCCTTCATGCGGCGTTTATCCGTGCCGGGAGGGAAGTAATCATGGCCAGCATTTATCGCGAGGGAGCCGGTTGGTCGGCGCGGGTGCGCATGAACGGGAAAAGCGTCTACAAGGGCGGTTTTGACTCGCAAAAGAGCGCAAAAAAATGGGCGCGCGACCAGGAAACCGAGCTTGACGAACAAAAGGCTCCCCGGGGCATGGGGCGCGATACCCCCCTCGCGCTTGCGCTGCTGGACTATGTCAAAGAATGCGTCGCCACGCAGAAAGGCTGCAAGGCGGTTGTTTCGCGCGTCAACGTGTACCTCGAAAGTGCCGGGCTCGCATTGCTGCACGCCGAAGAAATACCCCCGGAGGAAGGCAAGGACATCCCGTTGGCGTTCAAAATCACCGAGCGGCCTGTCAGTGAACGTCGCCTGCCGCGAACGTTCGACGCGTACCGCACCGCGCGGCTCGAAAAGCGCCCTCGCACCGCTGCTCAGCGCAAGGCGCTGGCGACCATGCGCGTCCGCGATATCGCTGCGCATGATATTGAGGCGCTGAAGAATGCGATGATAGATGACCGCTTTAGCAACTCGAGCATCAATAACGAGTTGTCGATTTTGAGCCCGTTTTTTGTTTACGCGAACAAAGTATGGAACTGGTCGCCGCTGCCCAATCCGTGTGCGGCCGTCAAGTACCGAAAAGTTAACAACGAGCGTAACCGCGTTTTATCGCAGGGCGAGCAAGAGGCGCTCGCCAACGCGCTCGCTACGTGTGACAACCGGTACATCGCGCCGTTCGTCTGGTTCTCCATCGAAACCGCGATGCGCAAGGGTGAGGTGTTGAAGACCGCTCGATGGGAGATGGTTGATTGGCAGGAACGAGTGGTGCGTCTCCCGACCGCGAAAGGTGGGAAACGCGATGTGCCACTCACCTGGGCTGCGATAAACCTGCTGAAAAGCATGCCGAATTTCGGGACCTCGGGGCCGATTTTTCCGGTGACCGAGAATGCGATTGACTCGGCGTGGGAGCGTGCGTGCAAGCGCGCGGGCATCGAGAATCTGCACATTCATGACTTGCGGCATACGTCAGCAACGCGCCATGCGAAGCGCTTGAATGGAAACATCTTCCTGCTGCAGCTTATTACCGGGCACAAATCACTTTCCATGTTAAAGCGGTATGTCAATCCGACAACAAAGGATGCGCTGGCGGCACTGGATGCGACCGAGCCAGCGCCCGACGTCCCAGCGCCTGCTGCACCGATGCCTGCGGTAGAAACGCAGGTTCCTGCCCTGCCGAAGGCCAGAAAACTGGTGCGCGTCGTCCGGCGTCGTACTGCGAAAGAGATACCCGTGTCCGATACGGCGTCCCAGAGCGATACCGGGGCCGCGCTGGCGGCAAACGTCGTGCGAGTCGATTTCTCCCGACGTTCCGCGGCGTAATGTAGAAAAACGCCGGCCAGCGCTGACTGGTCGGCGTCGCGCCGATTCGAGCGGTTGCAACAACGATGCCCTCGAGACAGAAGACTGTCGCACGCCAGAGAGCATTGCCCCGGGGGATTTTGCTTCGTTCCTATACAAGTTACGACGCATTTTTAGCGTCGGAAATTCAGGAGGAACTTATGCAAGACAAGACCGAGCGTGGCGTGATTGAAACCCTTCTTCGTGCGACTCAAGAAAAACGGCTCTGGGGCGGGCGTTTGATGTCACCGGACGAGACTGCTCAAGCGCAAAACGCTGCCGTTACCAAGGATGCGAGAGTGGCTGGTTGGTTTCTTTGCGGGACAGCGCATCCGGCCATGTTCAGTTGTTGCGCCACGGAGGCAATTCACACGCTGCTGCTGCCGCTTGGCACGGGCCATAGACTCCAGTTTATGGTTGTCGTGCAACAGTGTCGCGACTGGCAATCGCGGATGATTTTGCCGATGGTAGGCAGTATCGTCGAGGAATTTCTTGAGTCATTGCGTCGCGGCGACGCGTTGCAGGTGTCGCTGGCCGACGGAGATAATGACAATGCGATTGTAAGTCAGCTGACCGTGGGGTCGAATTCTTCACTGACCGAGCTCAGCGCAATGCGTGTTCAAGCCGAGTTTGATACGAACGAGGTCGTTGCTGTGATGTCATCGCTGATAGACGCGCTGTTGAAGCCGGAACTCTTTCGGACGATAGATTCAGGTTTCGAAGTTCGTCACGTATGCGTTTCGTACATTTTTCCGTCGGACTTGCGAGAACGTGTTGAGCGCGACGGTCCGTTTCATCTCGTTGAACCAGAGTCCCCGAGCACAGGTAGCATTCACTGACGCAGGCCGATAGGCTGATTCAAAATGATTCAGCGCCCCATCCCGATGGGGCGCTTCTTTCTTCTCTTGCGGGGCTCATGCGAGCAAGAGGTTTCCCGATTCAGGCCTGAATGACGGACTCCATGCGCTGCACTTCGCCGGCGGGCAGCTGCAATCTCCCGGACTCGGTGCGGCAGCCTGCAATGGCGTCGCGTACCTCGTCGAGGATACTTTGGGCAGCCTCTTGGTCCAATCGCTACAGCCCCGCCTGGTCCATCGCAACACGGATATGAGAGACTAAGCTGTCATCAACAGCCGCGTACCACACCATGACTACGCCAAAGATACTACCGCCGCCAACAGGTTACGCATCGTGGCTCGACTACGCAGTTGATACGATGGACACCGGCGCTATCGAGATTGATTACCTATTCGACGACGATTCGACTGCACCAACGCGAGAAGCCATGCGCGACTCTGCGCGCGCTGAGCTTGAAGCCTTGCGACGAGGAGTCGCTAAAACCAGGCCCGAACTGGACAACGCCGGTGCGGCGGTAGAAGAGATGCACGACTTTATCCAAAACGCCGAGCCGATGGACAACGTGAACATGAGGGAACTCATTGAGGACGGTCGGACCGAACGGTAGTGCTTTCGAGCGATACGACAGCCAAGGTCATCATTCTCACCGGACTCTTCCTGAGGTCGGTGAGGCCACCATAAGTTGGGCCTTTCATACCAAACCAGTTTATCGGCATTGAACGGTGGTTCAAAAAAACGGAAACATCAGTGGCGATGGGGGCGGCTATTTAGGGGCTGGCGTTCATCCGGCAGTAGAGTGGCTATTATTGATCAGGCCCGAATAAGTTTTTACGCGGCATAGCGAACCTGTTTGTCCTGAAAGAAGGCCTTGATGCGTTCAGGCGAACGCTCAAGTTCGGTCATGTGCTGGGTCGCGGCGGAGCGGAGTTTGGCTTTGGTACGGGCTGGGACTTTTGACCCCATCGCCTGTTTGAGATCGGCATTCAATCGTTCCTCGGGGTTTAATTCCGGGCTGTAGCTCGGCAGGTAAAACAGTTCGATCTGCTCGGCGTGTTCGGTCACCCATTTTTTCACCGGCTTGCTGTGATGGACACGCAAGTTGTCGAGGATCAGGAAGACCTTCT
>NZ_JCANUT010000029.1:0-46501 GCF_059569095.1 Propionivibrio pelophilus DSM 12018
GGGCGGTCCGGACGCACTGGGGGATCGAGTCGATGCACTGGGTCCTCGACGTGACCTTCCGGGAAGATGCCTGCCGGGTGCGTAAGGACGAGGCCGCACGCAACCTCTCGTTACTACGAAAAATCACCTTGGCCATGCTTCGCCTCGATACTGCCTATCCCAAGAGCAGCCTTCGCCAGCGCCGCAACCGTGCTTCCCGAAAACCGCTCTACCGCGCCGAACTCCTTGGCCTTCGCCAACGCACGAAAGCGGCCGTAGGAAAACCATCTACATGATGAATGTGTAAGCGATTGCCGTGACCGAGAGGATCTGCGGTACTGCGCCGCGCGGCGAACACGCTACAATATGCGCCTTTCCCAACATCGCGAGAACTCCCGTGGCTGCAACCATCCTGCAAAAGATTCCCGCCGGCGAGCGCGTCGGCATCGCCTTCTCCGGCGGCCTGGACACCTCCGCCGCTGTCCACTGGATGCGCGGCAAGGGCGCCATTCCCTGCGCCTACACCGCCCACCTCGGCCAGCCCGACGAATCCGATTACGACGCGATTCCGCGTCTGGCCCTGGGCTACGGCGCCGAGATCGCCCGCCTGATCGACTGCCGCGCGCAACTCGTCGCCGAGGGCATCGCGGCGATCCAATGCGGCGCGTTCCACATCAAGACCGGTGGCAGCACCTACTTCAACACCACGCCGCTCGGCCGCGCCGTCACCGGCACCGCGCTCGTCGTGGCGATGAAGGAAGACAACGTCAACATCTGGGGTGACGGCTCGACCTACAAGGGCAACGACATCGAGCGCTTCTACCGCTACGGCCTGCTGGCCAACCCGTCGCTGCGCATCTACAAGCCGTGGCTCGACCAGGACTTCATCGACGAACTCGGCGGCCGCAAGGAGATGAGCGAATACCTCATCAAGCACGGCTTCGACTACAAGATGAGCGTGGAAAAGGCCTACTCGACCGACTCCAACATGCTCGGCGCCACGCACGAAGCCAAGGATCTGGAGTTCCTCAAGAACGGCATCAACATCGTCAAGCCGATCATGGGCGTCGCCTTCTGGCGCGACGACGTGGAGGTCAAGGCCGAAACCGTCTCCGTGCGGTTTGAAGAAGGTGTCCCGGTCGCGATCAACGGCCAGACCTTCGCCAGCGCGGTCGACCTGTTCGCCGAAGCCAACGCCATCGGCGGCCGGCACGGCCTCGGGATGAGCGACCAGATCGAGAACCGCATCATCGAGGCCAAGAGCCGCGGCATCTACGAAGCCCCGGGCATGGCCCTGCTGCACATCGTATACGAGCGCCTGGTCACCGGCATCCACAACGAGGACACCATCGAGCAGTACCGCATCAACGGCCTGCGCCTCGGCCGCCTGCTCTACCAGGGCCGCTGGTTCGACCCGCAGACGCTGATGCTGCGCGAAACCGCCCAGCGCTGGGTGGCGCGCGCGATCACCGGCGAAGTCACGCTGGAACTGCGCCGCGGCAACGACTACTCGATCCTCGACACCGTCAGCCCGAACCTCACCTACGCGCCCGAGCGCCTGTCGATGGAAAAGGTAGAAGACGCCGCCTTCACGCAGATGGATCGCATCGGCCAGTTGACCATGCGCAACCTCGACATCTCCGACACCCGCCACAAGCTGGGCATCTACAGCAGCAGCGGCCTGCTCGGCTCGCAGAAGGACGGCAGCATTCCGCTGCTCACCGGCGGCGCCGAGAAGAAGTAAGCGCGAGTCACGCGTCCTGCCAGGCCCGCCGACCGGCGGGCTTTTTCATTCAACGCTATCGGGCCACCCTCCCTTCTCGGATATCGGATTGTTGCCGCCTGGAACCTGCTCATCGTGGCAGTACCGTGTGACGCATGCGTTGCATCAGCACGCTGTTGCAAAACTACGCTTGATCTCGCACGAGCAACGTCGCATCCTTGCTGCCCTGATTTCATGTCATCGCTTCAAACGTCACCAGACGAAGGTAAATAGAATGCAACTCCGCCGCATGCGTTGGTCCTGGCGACCAACGCAAGGCCTGTGCCTCACCCTGCTGCTCGCTGGATGTGCCGCCGTCGGCCCGGATTATGTGGCGCCGAAACTGTCGGACATAAGGATTCCCCGGCAGTGGACGTCCTCCGGCGAAATGGCCGGCGGCGACCAAGGCTCGAAGGCCGCCCCATCGCCCGCTTTGCCGTGGTGGACCGAACTGGACGACCCACTACTCGACCAGCTGGTGAGCGAGGGCTTCCGCACCAGCTCGACGCTGGAAGCGGCCGTGGCGCGAGTCAGGCAGTCGCGCGCCGCCTTCGCGGGAAGGCGTGCCGCCGGGGGCCCCTCGGTCGATGGCGAGGCGGCCGGCGAACGTGCCGTGAGCGATTCGAGCGGAGCACCTTACACGGAGTCGTGGTTGTCGACCAATGCCTCGTGGGAAATCGACCTCTTCGGCTCGGTTCGCCGCGGCAACGAAAGCGCCAGGGCGCGTGCCGCCGCACAGCAGGCGACGCTGGACGACGTGCGCGTGAGCCTCGCCGCGGACATTGCCGACGCCTACCTGAGCTTCCGGGCGTGCCAGTCGGACGTTGCGCTTGGCGAACAGGACGTGCGTTCCCGCGAAGCGACGGAAAAGCTCACCGCCGCCAGCGTCACCGAAGGGTTCACCGCGCCTTATCAGGCAATTCGCAGCAAAGCCTCGGTCGCCGAGGCGCGCACGCAACTCGCATCACGGCGAGCCTATTGCGCACGCCAGGAAAACCTGCTGACGCGCCTTACCGGCATTCCCCGCCCGACCTTGATGGAACAGTTGGCCGACAAGCCGACCGGGCTGGACCGCTTGCCCGTGCCGAAGCACTTCGGCATCGCCATCCCTGAGCAATCGCTCAATCGGCGCCCGGACATCCGCGCCGCCGAGCGCAAAGTCGCCGCCGCCTCGGCCGATATCGGGCTGGCCGAGGCCGATCGCTACCCACGTCTATCGCTGAGCGGCTCGCTCGGCTATTCGGTCGAGGGATCCGGCAGCGGCGCGCTCTCGTTTGGCTCGTGGTCGTTTGGCCCGTCGCTCAGTCTGCCGATCTTCGACGGCGGGCGGCGCAAGGCCGCAGTAGACGTCGCGAAGGCGCGTTACGACGAAGCGCTCGCCGAGTTCAAGACAGAAGCGAGAAACGCTATCCAGGAGGTCGAGGATGCTCTGACGCGTTACGCCGCCGCTCACGAACGTGCGGAAAACGCCCGCGTTTCGGCCAACCAGTACCAGCAATTCTTCAAGACGGTCGAAATCCGCTATCGGGAAGGCGCCAGCGACCTCCTCGAACTTGAAGACGCCCGGCGTTCCATGCTTGACGCCCAGCAGACGCTGCTCGGCGTCATGCAGGAACGCCTCCAGGCTTGGGTTGCGCTCAATCGAGCGACCGGCGGCGCCGCACAATTCGCGCCGGATGTGCCCAAAGCCGATCATTCAAAACAAGCACAGGCGTACCCGGTCAAAACCCCGTCGCCCGTGACGCCAGTCAAATAGGCAAGCCAAGCAAAGAAAGTCATTCATGCCGTACGACTTCAACTCACATCATCGCCAAAAGCACCCCGTCCTCGTCTGTCTCATCGCACTGACCACCGTCTTCGCGCACGGGGCAGCGAATTCCTCATACGCACAGGACTTGGCGTCCGACGGCGCGCCGATAGCAGAGTCCGCATCCGCACCGATCGCAACGCCAGAGCCGGCGACGCCGGTGACCTTGGTCAAGCCGAAAAGCGCGCTCTGGCCCGACCAAATCGAAGCTACCGGCAGCATCATGCCGTGGCAGGAAACAAAGATCGGTGGTGATATCGGCGGACTGCGCCTGGAAAGCATACTGATCAGTGTCGGCGATACCGTGACGAAGGGCCAAGTGCTCGCCCGACTCGATACGGCGGCAGTCGAGGTAGACCTCGATGCGGCCAACGCGCAGCTGATGGAGGCGGAAGGCACGCTTGCCCAAGCCGTCGCGACGCTCGATCGCGCAAATCGGCTGGCGCCATCGGGCGGCCTCAGCCAGCAGGAGCTGACGCGCTACGAGACGCAGAAGAATACCGCCGAGGCTCGCGTCAATGCGGCGCGCGCGCAGGTCAGGCGGCAGCAGCTGCGCCTGAAGTTCGCGACGATCGTCGCCCCCGACGATGGCGTGATTTCCGCGAGTTCGGCCTCGGAAGGTGCAATCGTCCAGTCAGGCAGCGAACTGTTCCGGCTGATCCGCCAGGGCCGCCTGGAATGGCGCGCCGAGGTCAAGGGTGAAACGCTGCTCAGACTCGCCATCGGCCAGCAGGTAATTGTCAATAGTCCGCTCGGCTCGGAGGTCAAAGGGCGAGTGCGCCGCTTGTCACCGACCATTGACGTGACGACCGGAAACGGTCTGGCGTATGTCGACCTGCCGGCCGAGACCAACCTGAAGGCCGGTCTCACCGTTTCGGGCAGTATCAGCCTGAGCACGCGCAAGGCGCTGTTCCTGCCGTCCAGTGCCGTCGTGCGAGGCGAAAACGACGCGCATGTGTTCACGATTGGGCCCGAGAACAAGCTCGTTGCCGTCAGCGTCTCGACCGGGCGAACCCGGGGCAATGCGGTCGAGATCGTCAGCGGACTCGACGAGCGCAGCCGGGTGGTCGGTGGCGACGCCCGCCGTTTGCAGGCCGGCCAACTCGTTCAACTCGTCGATGCTTCGCCGCACGAGCAGGAGTCTGAATCGCCGGGGGGCGCTACGGAAGGCAACTGATCCGGCGAGCATTTACTTGACCGATCGAAATCGCAAGCATCGGCTTGCTGTCCGACTTTTGGAAAAATGAGCCGAAGAAGCAGGTCGGATGACTTAACGTCAACCGCTTAGTCCGCACCCCCCTCTTTTCTCGCCAGCGCCTTCGACACGGCATCGAACATATCCAGAGGGATCGGAAAAACGATCGTCGAACTCTTGTCGCCAGCAATGTTGGACAGCGTTTGCAGGTAGCGCAATTGCATGGCCTGCGGCGACCGGGCGAGCACCTGCGCCGCCTCCAGCAGTTTTTCCGAGGCCTGCAGTTCGCCCTCGGCGTGGATCACCTTGGCCCGCCGTTCCCGCTCGGCCTCGGCCTGGCGGGCGATGGCGCGCACCATCGACTCGTTGATGTCGACGTGCTTGATCTCGACATTGCTCACCTTGATGCCCCACGAATCGGTCTGCGCGTCGAGAATCTGCTGGATGTCGACGTTGAGCCGCTCGCGCTCGGCTAGCATGTCGTCCAGGTCGTGTTTGCCGAGCACCGAACGCAGCGTTGTCTGCGCCAGTTGCGAGGTGGCTTCGAAAAAATTGGCCACATGAATGATCGCCCTCTCCGGATCGACGACGCGGAAATACACCACCGCATTGACCTGCACCGAAACGTTGTCGCGCGAAATCACGTCCTGGCTCGGCACGTCCATCACCACCAGGCGCAGATCCACGCGAACCATCTGCTGAATGCCCGGCACGATGATCACGATGCCCGGCCCCTTCACCTGCCAGAAGCGCCCGAGCAGAAACACCACGCCCCGCTCGTACTCGCGCAGGATGCGGATGCTGGCCACGGACAGTATCACCAGCAGCAGGATCGCGCCCGTCCAGCCGATATCCCAGCCGATTCCCCAGTTGATGTCCCATATCATCATTTTCCTTCTCCTTTCTCACTCTTGCCTTCCGGTTCAACCACCAGCAGCACCCCCTCGACGGCGACTATCCGCGCCTTCTCGCCACTGCGCAGCGGTGCCGAGCTGCGCGCCCGCCAGCGTTCGCCGGAGGCGCGCACCCAGCCTTCCTGCTTGAAGGATTCCAGCGCCACCGCGGTGGCGCCAAGCATCGCCTCGACGCCCGACACGACCGGATGCCGCCGCGCGCGCAAGGCGAACGCCGCCGCCCCGCCGAGCAGCAGCGCGCTGACCACCGCTAGCGGCACGATGAGGCCCAACGAAATCTGCATCCCCGGCACCTCGCCGTCGATCAGCATCAGCGCCCCGGCAACGAAGGCGGCGATGCCGCCGATACCGAAGGCGCCGAAGCTCGGCAGGAACGCCTCCGTCACCATCAAGGCGATGCCGAGCAGCAACAACAGGACGCCGACGGCATTGACCGGGAGCATGGCCAGGGCATACGCCGCAAGCAACAGGCAGATCGAGCCGATGATCCCGGCGACGCCGAAACCCGGCGTGTAGAACTCGAAGAGCAGGCCGTAAACGCCGAGCATCATCAGGACCAGCGCGATGTTCGGATCGGCGATCGACGCCAGCAGGCGCTCCTTCCAGTTCGGCGCGATGGCCTCCACGGCCGCGGCGTCGAGCGCCAACGTCACCTCGCCGGAAACGACCGTGACCTTGCGCCCGTTCGCGGTGCGCAACAACTCGGGCAGATCCGCGGCGATGAAGTCGATCACCTTCTGCTTCTTCGCCTCCTCCGCGGAGAGACTCTCCGCCTCGCGCACCGCGCGCTCCGCCCACTCGGCATTGCGCCCGCGCAGTTGCGCCAGGCTGCGGATGTACGCCGAAGCATCGTGCACCTGCTTCCTCTCCATCGCGTTGCCGGACGGCGCACCGTTCTTTTCTTTCCCGGATTTATCCTCGCCCGGCTTGGCCCCGCCGATGCCGATCGCCACCGGCGTCGCCGCCCCCAGATTCGTTCCCGGCGCCATCGCCGCCACGTGGGAGGAATAGAGCAGGTAGGTCCCGGCACTGGCCGCCCGCGCCCCGGACGGTGCCACCCAAATGGCGACCGGCACCGGCGAGGCGAGAATCCCCTGGATCATCTCGCGCATCGACGAGTCGAGCCCGCCCGGCGTGTCCAGCTGCAGCACCAGCAGATCGGCGCGAGCCCGCTGCGCCTCGTCCAGTGCCCGCAGGAAATACGCCGCGCTCGCGGGGCTGATCGCCCCTTGAATCTCGGCAACCTTGACCGTCGCGGCGCCCACCGGCAGCGAGAGCAGCAAGGCAGCGACGACGGAAACGAGGAAGAAAAAGCGTTTCATCTTTCCTCCGCAGCAAAGACCGGCCCGACGCGGGCGTCAATTCAGCATAGCAGGGGGGAGGAAAAAAGCTGGAACGATTGACTCAAGCGGCCGGTTGCGCGGAGAGCATAGCGCCGAACAACCGTCACACAACGTCTCCGCAAGACGTGAGTTGGCAAAGAGGAACGGCACTTCCCTCAGAATCGGTCTTGCCCGCTGACGACCCACTGCCGTCACTCATCGCCTCAATCATCCAGTGGCAAGCCTCTGAGTCAAGCCGTCGTTCAAAGCAGTCGTTGCTGGGGCGGCTTCCCAGAATTATCGAATGACAACTCATGGCCGGGTGGAGGTTGTAATTATTCGGCGCCCTCATTTGTTAAAAATGGGAACGGCATTCAGATCGACGCGGTCGACGCACGCATAACGAGCGTCGGCTCAAGGTAGGTGGCCGACCCAGCACGCGCCGGGTTGGCCAGCCTTGCGCAAATGCTGTCGATTGCCGACTCCGCGATCTGGGAGAATGGTTGGCGAACCGTGGTCAATGAAGGCGATGTAAAACTCGCGAGCTGTATATCGTCCACCCCGACGATGGAAATATCGCCAGGCACCTTTACACCCAGCTTGTGAAAGCCGGACAGCATTCCAATGGCCAAAAAATCATTCATCGCGAAGATGGCCGTCGGGCGGGGTTGCATGGACATGACATGCGCGGCGGCCAGATGACCGAACTGAGCCAAGTCTGCATCGTTATGAGAGGTCGCCTGCACAGGAACGTCTTCGTCGGTGACGACCACACCATCACCGAGACCATTTCGTTGCATCGCGTTCCGGAACCCCCGCAAGCGCGTCAGGCGATGCGGCGTCAAGGGAGTTGCCGTGACGAACACGATCGATTTATGTCCCTGTGATACAAGGCAGTCGACAACTCGTTCAGCAGCAAGCACATGGTTTATCGAGACGATGTCCACGCGACCCACTCCCGGGTCGGAACCAAGCGTTTCGAACAGCACGAAAGCCACTCCCCGCCTGATGAGCGCGGACATGGCGCTCACGTTCTGCAGAACCGATGCGGCCAGAATTCCACGCACGCCGTAGGACACGAGTTCCCGGACAAACGCCATCTCACGATCAGGATCCCGTTGCGTGTTGCACAGAATTACCCGGAACCCCTTTTTCTGCGCTGCGGCGTCCACCGCAACCGCCAGTTCCCCGTAATAGGGATTAACGACTGTCGGAACCAGCAGGCCTAACATCGGCGCATGCCCGGTCTTGAGTTGCCGCGCCGCGCTGTTCGGCATATAGCCCAGATCCCTGATCGCCCGAGCGATGCGTTCACGCGTCTCCAGCCGCATTTCCCCCATCCTGTCGTTCAGGTAGTTCGAAACGCTAGTGGAAGAGACTCCGGCGGCTTTCGCTACATCCTGGATAGTCACGCCACGGGGTTCGCGCACGACTGCTTACTCCTTCAAAATAACATTCGCATTTCGGCCGGCCCCGCCGACCTGAGCCGTTGATGATACCAGCCGCTGCGCGGCGTCGCTGTCCCGACATTACCCTTCAACTCGCCCCGGAATTACGTTTAGCACCTCGTAGCAAGCCCCCATGGTGTGGTAGTCCGCCTTGTTGCTGTACGACTTTCTTTCGTCATAACGTAGATTGCTTCGAGTCAGGACGCGGTACCAGGCCCCATAGGTGTGATCCACGAAGTACGTGAAGCTGTAATTCCAGAGGCTGTTGTACCAGTTCCAATAGACTTCGCAACCGGTCCTGTCGGCGAGTAGCGCAGACGCGGCAATACTTTCCGCCTGAACCCAGAAGTACTTGTCCTGATCATAGGGATTGCCCGCGAGGTCGTATCCGTAAATCAGCCCACCGAACTCGTGATCCCAACCAAATTTCATGGCGCTGTCGAACATTTCGATCGCGCACCCCAGCCGCCACGCTTCCGGTCGATGCCTATCGAGAATCAGCAGCAGCTTGGCCCACTCGGCCTGGTGACCGGTCTGAACGCCCCACGGGCGGATGCTGTTACTCCGGTCATTGCGATTGTAGTCGAGGTCGGGTTCCCAATCACTTGTGTAATGTTCCCAGAGATGCACCCCGGTTTTCGCGCGTTGACGGACGGTCATGTTCGCGGCCAGCCGGGCCGCGCGGTCCAGAAACACGTCATCTCCGGTCGCCTCGAAGGCGCAAATCAGCGCTTCGCACGCGTGCATGTTATCGTTTTGCCCGCGATAAGCGCCCACTTTCCAGTTGCTGTCCGCCTCGCAGGCGTAAAGCCCGAACTTTTCGCTCCAGAAACGGGTTTCCATCAGGTCGAACGTTTCGTATATCCATCCCCGGGCTTCAGCGATACCCGCTTTCATCGAGCACGCATAGGCCAGCATCACGAAGGCCAGGCCGTAGCAATGATTGGTCGCGTCGATGACTCTGCCGTCACTGATCTTCCAGGCATACCCACCGGCATCAGGGTTCCTGTGAACGCTTCGTAGATAGCGCAGGCCATGGAGCACGTACTCCTTGTACCTTTGGCTGTCGAATTGCCGAGCGGCCATGGCGTAGTTGAAGACGAACCGGCACGACGCCACGAGCGTCCTCAAACCGGGATTGAAAACGTCTCCATTGTTCATGAAGCAATGAAAGAAGCCGCCTGACGGATCGAGCCCCCGGTCGTCGTAGAACGACAAGATGTGACGGATATGCTGGAGCAAAAAATACCGGCTCCTGAAATCGATCGGGTAGTTCACGCTAGTCCTTTCTCTCGGGATTCTGTCCCCCGCGGGGAGTTCTTTCAGACCGAGCTGAGTCGATACAGTGATGATTCACATGATTGTGCAGTCCGCACGGATCGTGCCTTCGTTACATGAACTGCGGCGAGATCAACCGTGGCAGGAAGAGAATGATGTCTGGGATCATGCACAGCAGTAACAGGATTCCCAGCATTGGCGCCAAGATAATCAATACATCCTTGAGCACCTGATGGATGGACATCTCTCCGATACGCGACGCGATAAGCAAGCACATGCCGTACGGAGGCGTCACCAGGCCAAAGGCCAGCGATACGACGCCGACCAGGGAAAAGTGAATGGGGTGTATACCCGCCGCCTGCGCAACCGGAAACATGATGCTGCCCATGATGATGATGGCCGGAATGGCATCGATGAACAGGCCGACGAAAAGGAAAACAGCAGAAATCACCAGAATGATTCCCTTCGGACCGAGCCCCCACCCGTCGATCATCCCGACCAGCGCCTGCGGGACGCGATAGAAGGCCAGCAACCAACTGAATACCGAAGCCGTACCGACGCAGAAGAGCGATACACCAACGAGTTTCGCCGTATCGCTCAGGTAATGAATGAACTTCGGACCATCCAGAGAGCGATTGGCGACCCCGATCAGGATCGAGTAAACCACGGCAATCGCCGACGCTTCGGTCGGTGTAAAAATACCGAACGCGATCCCGAACAGGATGATGATTGGTGTCACCAAGCCCGGAATCGCACCGCCCAAGGATTTCACGAAGTGGGCAAAGCTGGCCTTTTCGTAGCGCGGATACTGGTATTTCACGGCGTAGAAATACACCGTCATCATCATCGAGAGACCGAGCAGTACCCCCGGGATGATTCCGGCCAGGAACAGCGAACCGACGGAAATGGACATCGTGCCGCCCCAGATCAGCATCAGGATGCTGGGCGGAATGATCACGCCCATGACCGCGGAACAGGCGGTTATCGCAATCGTGAAGCTCCGATCGTAGCCCTGTTTGAGCATGGCCGGGATAAGCACCTTGCCGATGCCCGCCGCGTCGGCGGTCGAGGACCCGGAGACTCCCGCGAAAAGCATGCTCACGAAGACATTGATATGGCCCAGCCCGCCCGGAAAATGCCCCACGGTCGCAGTGGAAAGATCGATGAGCCGGCTGGTGACTCCGGTCGCATTCATCAGATTCGCGGCCAGCAGAAAAAATGGGACCGACAGTAGCAGGAAAGAGTTGTACGAGTTGTAGGTTCTGTCGATAAGTGCGAAGAAGGATACGTGATCGGTGAACAGAATCACCGGAACGCACGCCAGTCCCAAAGCGAAGGCGACGGGAATCCGCAGGAACACCAGCGCGATAAAGAGCCCGAAAAGAACCAGAGCGGCAACTAGAGGATCCATGGCTAGCGTGCTCCCTTGCGGATTTTCTTGATGACGATCTCGGCGAGGAAGATCAGCGAGAGCCCGCCGAATGCTGGAATAGCCGCACCGACCCAGAGCATTGAGATCTCGGAGATATCGGAGACATCCCAGCGTAGAACTTCGGCATACGGCAGGCCGCGGAAGAAGAATATGGCGCAAAAGGCGGTTTCCATCAGCAGGATGAAGCTCTGCCAGACGATATTGACGATCCGGGATCTGTGCTCGCCAAGAATCTCAAGCACGAAATGGGTCCGCTCGCGGACTCCGATGGCGCCGCCGAGGAATATGACCCATACCAGCAGGAAGCGGGAGATTTCCTCGGTCCATATGGCTCGGGGAAACACCGGAATCCAACGGGAGGCGACCTGATAGACCACCATGACGAGCAGGATGCCCATCAACAGGGCCTGGAAAACGGAGACGCCCCGATGCAAACCACCGACGAGCTTTTCGAGCGATTTCATTGGATGTGATATCCCTGATACCGGCCGGCCAAGGAACCGGCCCGGTCGTATTCAGTGCACGGCCCCCGCCTTTGGCGGGGACCACCTGGCGACTCACGCTACTTTACGGCCTGGATCTTGTCGTACACGTCCTCGAGTTTGGCTTCCTTCACGTACTCGAGAAGCGATGGCGTCGCGAGTTCGCGGAACTTGGCTTTGTCCGCGTCCGAGAACGGATGTACCGTCACAAGCTTCTTGTCTACCAGCGCGTTGATTTCCTTGTCTGCCAACGCGAGTTCGACTTCCGTGCCGTACTTGCCGGCTTCGGCACCCGCCTTGAGAATCGCTGCCTGAACCTTCGGCGAGAATTTCTTGTAGGCCTTTTCAGACATGAACAGCGGGCGGACCGTGATGGCGTGCTCGTTGACCGTGTAGTGCGGCGCGACTTCATAGAATCGCATCTGGGCGTAGCCAACCTTCTCGTTCTCCAACCCCTGGATCACCCCGGTCTGGATCGCCGAGTAAACTTCGTCATAGGCGATGACCGACGGCGCGGCACCGACGGCCGTAAACACCTTCGACCAGATCTTGGCCCCCTGGACGCGCAGACGAAGCCCCTTGAGTTCGTCCATATTGCGGACCGGTTTGTTGGAAATGATGCTGCGACTGGCGCCGCCTGCATAGCCGATCGGCCGGATGTTGGCCACCTTAATCAGATCGGCCTCGATATCCTTGAATACCGCGCTGTCGAGAACCCGGTTGCGGTGCGCCAAATCCTTAAAGAGCAGGGGCATATCAACGATGGCGATGCGCGGCGCCCGCTGGGCAATGTGCGACGGCGAAATGATGGCGAGATCAACCGACTCGCCCTGGCTCATGAACCGCAGGTAATCCGATTCAATCCCCAATGCCTTGTTGAGGCTGTACTTCAGTTCGACCTTCACCTCGTCCTGATACTTGTTGACGAGTTCCTCGAACTTTATGTAGGTCTGCGTGAATGGATGATCCTTGTCGAACATCGATGCCGCGCTCAAGGTTACGGTCTTCTTTTCTGCGGCGATGCTGGAAAATGCGGAGAGCAACGCAGCAACACCAAGAACAAGTGCGCGTTTCTTTGACAAAAACGACATATTCATACCTCCGTGAAATGATGGACTCTCAACCTGTATCGTTACAGCTAAAGCGCACAACAATCCTTACATCGATCGCCAAGAGATTCCCACAGCAGGACTTTTACTGCCTTCAATCCTTTTTTTCTTGTTGAAAACGTAACTGTAACGTTTCAGTAAAATATCCATTTTATTCTTCCGCCGCAAGTTTTTTTTGGTGGAAAACTTAAACAAGAAACACGAGTGCTGATACACGAGAAAAATTACCCGGTCTGCGCTGGGGGACCACCCTGACGGTAGTGCCCCGCCCCATGGCTAGCAGTTTGCTCAATCGCATAGACCGTAAATGCACACCGAATGTATATTGCGGGAAAAGGGATTGAAACAACCATGCTGCAATACATAAAAGCTGGAGTGCCGGAGCGGCAGGCCAACTATCAGACCATCAGTGAGGCGCTTACTGCTGGAAAATGGTCGTTGCTTGCGAGCACAACAACGCAGCAAGTTTTGCCACGTGCAGCCTTTCTGACCTGCGGAAGCCCCAATCGAAGAGCGAAATGAAGATGCCTGCGGAGCTACTCGACCCTCGCGCCAATATGAGGGACTTGCGCCGGTCCCTTACGATCGTAGTCCTGTATTTTTCACTCTGGCACTTTGCCTCGATTATGAATGTTGCCACTGACGCAAGCGCCTTCTACCCGGCCTGCGGCGTGCTAATGTTCTTCTTTTACCACAGGGGCTGGCGTTGTTTGCCGGCCGCCGTGCTCGCCATGGTGCTCGTCGACATTAGTCAGTACCACTCGTTGATTCGGCAGACATCTAATGACTTGCACCTGCTGCGTCAATTACTCGTCTATGGCGGACTGGCAATGCTGGCTCAGCGCCGCAACTGGTTAAACCTGTCTGCTCATTCGCTGCCTGCGGCGATCCGCCTCGTTTTCCTCAGCCTGGGCGCGTCACTTCTCTCCGCGATGCTTGCCATCGGTATTTTCTGGTTCTTCTTGCCCGAATTGCGCGGAGTATTGAGGAGTATCTTTTTCGGTTTCTGGATTGGTGATTTCACCGGACTCTTGATGTTCCTCGGTGCGGCCAAGGTCATCCTGATTTGGCGCAACCAGCGCCAAGTTTCGCAAGTGCAATCCAGCGGTTACACGATCGCAGGTCTCATTGGTCTATGTGCCATGGCGATTGGCGTGGTGGTGTTGGTCGTCATCCTGACCGCTAACGGCTTGATGCAGACCTACAGCTACTTGGTTTTGCTCCCGGTCATCATGGGAGCCACGGCCTACGGGCTTGGTTTCGGCGTTATCGCCAGCATACTGACCAATCTCAGCGCGGTAGGTACTTACGTAATGTTGGATTCGCAACAGATGGACCCAGTTCAGGTGCAGACGCTATGCGCCGTGGTCATGACTGTTGGCATGATGATCGGCGCAGCGGTAGATGATCGGCGGTTGGCACAGTTCGAAGCATGGCACGATCCCCTGACGGGGGTATTGAACAGGCGAGCCTTCTTCGAACAGGGGCACATGCTCTTGGCGCGCGCCAATCGCCACGGTTTCAATATTGCGTTGATCATGCTCGATCTGGATCATTTCAAACTCGTCAACGATCGTTATGGACACGATGCGGGCGATCGCCTCCTGCGATCGGTCGCTCAATGTTGTACTGCGGTTACTCGCCGAGGGGATCTGTGCGCCCGTCTCGGCGGCGAAGAATTCGTCCTTCTGCTGGAAGACACTGACCCTGCCGATGCAACCGGTGTCGCCGAAAGGGTGCGCCAAATGATCAGCACGCTCAAGCGAGGTGAATCGGAGGACGCTGTGACAGCAAGTTTTGGCGTCAGCATGCTTGTCGGTGCAATCAAGACGCTGGATAAGTTGCTGCACGATGCTGATCGTTTGCTCTATGTGGCCAAGAATACCGGGCGTAACCGAGTCGTCATGAACGACCTCCCTTCTCCACCAAGCGCGGCGCAGACGTCTGCTGCTGCCGCGGTCGGTTAGGTAAGAACCGAATTGTTCATGATATGTCCAGTGGCATTATCTTGATCGGATCGGCCGCTAAGATAACCGGGGGTAACGCCATCTCATTTCCAGATCTGCTCGCAGCCTGAACAAAACGACGCAGCCATTGTGAATGGCAGCAAGAGGTTCCGTTGCCGCCGTGGCGTCAAAATTTGCCAGAGACCGGTTGTGGCCGCCTCCGGCCATTTTTCCCAGTTCACCGCCCGGCCTCGCCGGGCTCCGTACCTACGCAGATCGTCGCACTGAAACTGGTCAACATCTGCATGAGTAAACAAGTTTCTCCATACGGCGACAAGGCAACGCCGAACCTTGCCGTAATAACGCATTCACGTTCCGAATCTCCAGCAGATGAAAGAAGCGAGCCGGCGCCTTTGCGCTGATCATCGAGATGGTGCCCGGCGCACTTTGCCGCAGAAATAGCCGCCGCAGTCTCCATTCCCACTGTCGGGATCGGTGCCGGTCGCCGTTGCGACGCGCGGGTTCTGGTGTGGCAAGACATGGCAGGTCTGCGTACCGGGCGTCTGCCGCGATTCGTCGCGACGTATGCCGACCTGCGCACCGTGCTCTGCAAGGCAGCACGAGACTATGCGGCGGATGTTGAAGCCGGTACATTTCCAGCGATTGAACACACTTTCTGACCCGGCAACAGTCGAAGACACTCGATCGGGCTTTATCTTCTGAACAAGGACAGGAAAATGCAAAAGGAATTCGTCCAGGTCGACGCTTTCACCAACCGCCCGCTTTACGGCAACCCGGCCGCCGTGGTTTTCGACGCGGACGAGATCCCGGCGGAGACCATGCAGAAGATCGCGCGCGAGATGAATCTCTCCGAGACGGTTTTCATCCTCAAGCCCACCGCGCCGGACGCCGATTACCGTGTGCGCATCTTCACCCCGATGAACGAGTTGCCCTTTGCCGGGCATCCCACGGTCGCGGCGGCGCATTCCGTTCTGGCGCGTTACCCGGACAAGGCCGATGCCACGCTGCTTCGCCAGGAATGCGGCATCGGCATCGTGCCCGTCGAAGTCCTGCCTGCGACGGGCGGGGGCAAGTTGCTGCGCATGACGCAAGGTGCGCCGGTCTACCGCGACACGGCGCTGTCGCGTGTCGTCGTCGCGGAAATGCTTGGCTGCGCCGAAGCGGATCTGGCGGCGAGCCCGTTCGAGGTGGTGTCGACGGGTGTGCCGTGGTTGATCGTTGAACTGGCGCGATTCGAGGCGATCTCCGAACTCAATCCCGATCAGGGTCTCATCGCCCGCGAGTGCAAGGCGCTGCGCGCTGCCGGGCTCACCGTGTTCGTCGAGCGCGGCGACGGCGGGCCGGTCCGCATACGGGTACGGACCTTCGCGCCCGGCGAAGGCGTTCCCGAGGATCCGGTCTGCGGCTCCGGCAACGGCTCGGTCACGGCCTTCATCGCGCGCCACAAGCATCCGGACCAGGCGGCGGGCAGCTACGTCGCCGAGCAAGGCATCGAAATCGGGCGTGACGGCGAAGTCCATGCTTCATGGGAACGGGACGGCGATGCCTTGCGTGTGCGAATCGGCGGCGAAGCCGCCGTCGCTGCGAGCGGGCAACTGTTTCTGTAACCGTCCGCTACCGACTGGGCAGGCTGCCCCGGCGGACTCCAGAATGCATGAAGCCCATGCCGGTCGGGCATGGGCTTCATCATCCTTCGACCTCGTAGCAATTGACCGAGGTATTCGGCTGTCGCCGTTGGGGTACTACACAATCATCACGTACTGCGGTGGAGTATCGACCATCGTGCCTCCAATCTCGTTGTTTCCGAGACGCCTGACAAAACAACCATCAGGCTGGTGTCCAGACTACTCCTCCCGCCGCAAATGTCCAGTCTTGACTCGTACGCGGAGTCGGTTCCAAATTACGGTTTTTTGTCTGCGAAAAGTCGGCCTCCCATTTCCCTCCACGCCCGGCTATTTTCGAGTCCCACGAGCGACGCGAATTTTCCAGCCGACCAATGCAATCGCACACGACTGATCATAAGACCGGCTGCGCCAAAAACTCACCTGGAATGTGGTTTGCTTTGTATCCTGCCGATATAATCCCCCCCCCCGGACCCACCCCTTGCCGCCGCCGTACCTCTTTGTCACGCCTGAGACGCTCTTCACGCGAAAGCCCCGATCTTGCACTCTGTTGTTCAACCGTTGATTGCACCGATTGCACGCCGTTCAGTCTGGTTATCCTCCAGGAACGACGACGCCCCAGCGCGGACACCGGAGACCAGTTTCATCGAACCGATGCTCAGGCGTCGCCTCAGTTCGCTGGCCCGGGCCGTGCTGCATGTTGCCCATGACTGCGCACAGGACGTGACCGATGCGCGGATCGTTTTCGCATCGCGTCACGGCGAGTTGGCGCGAACGACGAGGATGCTGGAGAGCCTTGCAACTGGCGAAGAACTGTCGCCGACGCTGTTCAGCATGTCCGTGCTCAACGCCAGCGCCGGACTGTTCTCCATCCTGCAAAAGAACACCGCGCCCTCCACGGCCATCTCCGCCGGCAGCGCCAGCTTCGGGCACGGCTTGCTGGAGGCCTGCCTGCAATTGGCAGAAGAGCCCGACCTGCCGGTGCTGTACCTCTATGCCGACGAGCCGGCGCCGGCGGACTACGAGGCGGGCGAGCCGCTTGACCGCCCCACGCTCGCGTTAGGCCTGCTGCTCGATTCCTCGGCGGCGACACGCGTGTCCTGCACGTCGCTCGCTACCGGCTCAGCCCCGAGTAACGAAGCACAGGCACAAGCTTTTGTCCGCGCGCTCGACGACGGGAAAGCAGAGTGGCATGACGCCGGTCGAACCTGGCGCTGGGAAAGGGACTCCTGATGGGACGCCTGATGTTTTCCCGGCTGAATTACTGCTGGCGGCTGGTCGCGACCGGCGGGTGCTTCGCCGTCTTCAGCCTAGGCGGTTTCGCGCTGTGGACCTTCGTTTTCCCCGCCGTCAGCGTCGCCTACCGGCGCACTTGCGCCCGGAAAACGCGCTGGATCATTCACAAGTCCTTCGGCGCCTTCCTCTGGCTGATGGAGACGGTCGGCATCATGCGCATGCAGGTGGACGGCGCGGAAAAGCTGCGCGAGAGCGGAGGCATGCTGGTCCTGGCCAATCATCCGACGCTGATCGACGTCGTGGCGCTGATCTCGCTGATGCCCGAAGCCAGCTGCGTGGTCAAGCAGTCGCTGTGGAGGAACCCCTTTCTCGGCGGCGTGGTCCGGGCCGCCGGCTATATCAGCAACTCGGATTCCGACAGGCTGATCGACGACTGCGCCGGTGACCTGCGCCAGGGCAGACCGCTGATCATCTTTCCGGAAGGAACGCGCAGTTGCCCCGGCGAGCCGCTGCGTTTCCAGCGCGGCGCCTCGCACATCGCCTTGCGCAGCCAGGCTCCGGTCATTCCCGTCGTCATCGACTGCACTCCGACAACGCTGACCAAGCGCGAGAAGTGGTACCAGATTCCGCCGCGCCGCTTCCACCTGCGCATCCGCGTACTCGACCCCGTGCGCCCGGAGCACTGGGTCGAACCGTGCGAAACGCAAACGATCGCCGCCCGCAAGCTGACGCGGGCACTTGAAGGTTTTTTTAGTCAGGAACTCACCCGATGGACATGCTGAAACAGGAAATCAAGCGCCTCATCATCGACGCGCTCGACCTCGAAGACACTCAACCGGAAGACATCGCCGACGACATCCCGCTGTTCGGCGACGGCGGCTTCGGCCTCGACTCGATCGACGCACTCGAACTGGGCATCGCCCTGCGCAAGAAGTACAAGGTGCAACTGGAAGCCAACGACGCGGGCAACCGCGAGCATTTCCGCTCGGTCAACAGCTTGGCGCAACTGGTCAAGGCCCAGACGCAAGCCGTCTGAGTCATCGTTTTTACTGGGCAAGAGAATCATGAACGACGAACAAATCCTCGACAAACTCAAGGAAATCCTCGAGGAATCCTTTGAAATCAGCCCCGAGCGCGTGGTACCGGAAGCGAACCTCTTCCAGGAGCTCGATCTCGACAGCATCGACGCCGTCGATCTGGCGATCAAGCTGCAGCAACTGACGGGCAAGCGGATCAAGCCCGAGGACTTCAAGACGGTTCGCACCGTCGGCGACGTAATCAGCACCGTCAAGCAGTTGATGGCCGGCTGAGCCCGCACGTGCGCCTCCATTCCGACACTGCGCCCCGATGGGACTGAAGCGGCTGCTCCCCCTGTTGTCCTGGCTGCTCTACCCGATGGCCATCTTTTTCGGGCTTCGTATCGCCGAGCCGCGCCACGTCGCGCTGGTACTCGTGGCGGTGCTCCTGATGCGCCGCGGCCGGCAGGCGACCCGCCTGCTGGCGAGCCTGTCGCGCATCGATCTGGCGACCCTCGGTAGTCTGCTGCTGCTTGCCGGAGCGACCGCGGTAACCAACAGCGAACTGCTGCTGCGCCTGTACCCCGCGGCGGTCAACCTCGGAATGCTGCTTCTTTTCGGGAGTTCGCTGCTCGCGCCGCCCTCCATGGTCGAGCGATTCGCGCGGCTCGGCGAGCCCGACCTCCCGGAAGCGGCCATCGGCTACACACGCCGCGTGACCCAGCTCTGGTGTGCCTTCTTCATCGCCAACGGAGCCATCGCCACCTATACGGCACTGTGCGCCAGCCGCGACGACTGGGCGCTCTACAACGGCTTTATCGCCTACCTGTTGATGGGCGCCTTGTTCGCGGGCGAGTGGATTTATCGTCGCCTCTTCATCATGGGGAAAACAGGATGACGGTTTTTCCACCCCACCTGATCGCCCTGCCTGACCTGTTCAACCGGGGCCGTGCCGACGATCATCCGGTAGCCCACGACGGACAGCGGCTGATCGTCTGGCGCGAATTCTCCACGCGCGTTTCCCGCCTCGCCGCCACGCTGCGGCAACGCGCCGAAACGCGCTGGCTGCTGACCAGCGACGACCCGCTCGACTTCACCGCCGAACTCTTTGCCCTCCTGCACTCCGGGAAGCAGGCTGTCATTCCACCGAACACCCGTCCGGGAACGCTTGAAGCACTGGCGGCAACCTTCGACGCCCGACTGGACACTCTGACGGTCGGCGACGCCTCGCCAACTTTCCCTCTCGCGGCGATCGATCCGCACCAGGCGATTATCGACCTGTACACCTCGGGCAGCACCGGCGAGCACAAGCAGGTACGCAAGACGCTGGCGCAGTTCGACGCCGAGGTCGCTGTCCTCGAATCGCTGCGGGGCGAAAAGATCGGTGCGGCGGCGATCCTGGCGACGGCACCGCACCAGCACATCTACGGGCTGCTCTTCCGGATATTCTGGCCGCTGGCCAGCGGCCGGGTTTTCGACGCTGTGACCTGCGCCCATCCTGACATGCTGGAAGAACGCCTCGCCGTCTTCGGCCACGCGGCGCTGATTTCCAGCCCGGCCCAGCTGACACGCCTGCCCGAGCTGCTGCCGCTGGCGTCGCTGCAGCCGAAGCCGGTCGCCGTCTTCTCCTCCGGCGGCCCGCTGCCGGGCAGCGCGGCCAGGGCGCTGGCCGACGGCCTGGGCGAAGCGCCGATCGAAGTCTTCGGCAGCACCGAAACCGGCGGCGTCGCCTGGCGCCAGCAAGCCGGGGCAGACGGCGATTTGTGGACGCCGTTTCCGTGCCACACGGTGACCGCCTCGGATACCGGCGCGCTGACGCTGCGCTCGCCCTTCCTCGCGGACGATGCTCCCTGGGTAATGGATGACGGCATTGCCCTGATGGCGGATGGCCGCTTCCGTCTGCTTGGCCGCCTCGACCGCATCGTCAAGATCGAGGAAAAGCGGCTGTCCCTGCCGGACATGGAGTCCCGGCTGCTCGCCCACGACTGGGTGGATTCGGCCGCCGCCGTCGCGTTGAACGGGCATCGCCAGAGTATCGGCGCCGTCGTGGTACTCAATGACCAAGGCAAAGCAGCGCTGAGAGCGTCCGGAAAACGCGCTGTCGCACTGACGCTGCGCGCGCATCTCGCAGATCACTTCGACACGGTGCTGCTGCCGCGCCACTGGCGCTTTCCCGAGCAACTGCCGGCCAACGAACGCGGCAAGGTGGCCGATGCCGCACTGGCGTCGCTGTTCGAGTCGCCTGCGGTTACTCCCGGGGCCGCGCCCGACCTGCCGCTGCTGCCCGACGTCACCGCCGTCAACTTCGCCGAGGGCAACCGGAGTCACGTCGTACTCGATCTGCACGTCACGCCCGACATCGCCCACTTCGCCGGGCATTTCCCCGGCGCGCCCCTGCTACCGGGGGTTGTACAGGTCGATTGGGCGGTGCGCTTCGCGCGCCGACATCTTTCGCTAAAGGGCAATTTCTCGGCTTTGGAAAACCTCAAGTTTCTCGGCGTCATCCCCCAGAATTCAAGGCTTCAGCTCGCATTGAACTGGGACGCGGAACGCCGGCGGCTCGATTTCGCCTACACCACGCCGCAGCGCAAGTATTCCGCAGGACGCATTCTTTTTGGCGGTACCGAATGAGCTTCTCGCCCTGCCTGCTGATCCCGATCTACAACCACTGGCGCAGCATTCGCGCCACGGTCGAACGCCTCGCCGGCTACGCCCTGCCGATCTTCATCGTCGACGACGGCAGCGACGAGACCACGCAACGGGTTCTCGCCGAGCTCGCCACCGATTTTCCGCAGGTTCGCCTGTTCCGCCTGCCGCAAAACGGCGGCAAGGGCTCCGCGGTGATGCGCGGCATGCGCGAGGCGCTGGCCGCCGGTTTCACCCATGCGCTGCAGATCGACGCCGACGGCCAGCACGACACCGCCGACGTCCCGCGCTTCCTCGAACTGAGCGTCGCCCATCCGCAGGCCGTCGTTTGCGGCCAGCCGATCTATGACGCTTCGGTCCCGAAAGGGCGGCTGTATGGCCGCTACATCACCCATTTCTGGGTCTGCGTCGAAACGCTGAATCCGGCGATCATCGACTCGATGTGCGGCTTCCGCCTCTACCCGCTGGCCGACACCTGCGCGCTGATCGACCGCGTCGCTATCCCGACGCGGATGGATTTCGACATCGAAATTCTGGTCCGGCTGGCCTGGGAAGGGCTCGAGTTGCTGGTCGTCGAAACGCGCGTCACCTATCCCGAAGACGGCCTGTCGCACTTCGACATGCTGCGCGACAACCTGCGCATTTCGAAAATGCACACGCGCCTGACCTGCGGCATGCTGCTGCGCTTGCCGATCCTGCTCACGCGCAAGGTGCTTGGCCGGCGCGCCGCCGGGCAGCACTGGTCGCGCCTCGCCGAGCGCGGCAGCGTGCTCGGTCTGAAGACCGTCTTCGCTTGTTACCGTCTGCTCGGTCCGCGGGTGGCGCGCTGGTTGCTCTATCCGATCATCGGCTATTTTTTCCTGACCGGGGAAAAGGCCCGCGCGGCCTCGCTCGATTACCTGCGCCGCGTACATCGCCTGAACGGCTGGCCGGAACCGGGCTGGCGCGACAGCTTCCGGCACATGCTGGCGTTCGGCCAGTCCGGGCTGGACAAGCTGGCCGCCTGGCTCGGCGAACTGGGAAGCCGGCAGGTCGACTTCCCGGACCGCCCCGAACTGCACCGGCTGCTCGATAGCGGGCAAGGCGCGGTACTGATCGGCGCGCATCTGGGCAACCTCGAAATGATGCGGGCGCTGGCGGTCAACGAACGCCAGGCGACGGTCAATGCCGTCGTTTTTACAGAGCACGCGCAACGCTTCAACGACATGCTCAAGCAGGCCAACGCCGAATTCGGTGTCAACCTGATTCAAGTCTCGCACCTGGGGGCGGACACGGCGATCCTGCTGAAGGAGAAGATCGATCGCGGCGAATTGGTGGTCATCGTCGGCGATCGCACCCCGCCAACAGAACGAAGCAGCCGCCGGGTCAGCCGGGTAGATTTTCTCGGCGAACCCGCCCCGTTCGCGCACGGCCCCTTCATCCTCGCCAGCCTGCTCGAATGCCCCGTTTATCTGGTGTTCGGCCTGCGCGAGACGCGGGGCAGCCAACCCGGCTACCGGATTCACCTGGAGCACTTCGCCGAGCGGATCGACTTGCCGCGGCGAGAACGGCAGTCGCGGCTGCAGGCCTATCTCCAGCGCTATGCACAGAGGCTCGAACACTACTGCCGGCTGGCGCCGGAGCAGTGGTTCAATTTCTACGACTTCTGGCAGGGGAGCGCCCCTGCCACTGACGGGGCACGGCAAGACTCATGAACGTTGGCACATCTCCCAAGACGCTCGAAACGCACGTAACCGTCGGCGAACAGCGGCTGCGCATCGAGGACGTATTGCACGTGGCGCGCGGTGAAGCCGGCGTGTCTCTCTCCAACGCCCCGGAGTTTTCCCGCCGCATCCGCAGCGGCGCGCAGTATCTGGAACGCCTGTTGGCCGACAATGGGGTGATCTATGGCGTCACCACCGGCTACGGCGACTCCTGCACCGTCGGCATCCCGCCCGAACTGGTCGCCGAGCTGCCGCTGCACCTGACGCGCTACCACGGCTGCGGCCTCGGCGACTATCTCGACGACGAACAGACGCTGGCCGTGCTCGTCTGCCGCCTGAACTCCCTCGCCCAAGGCTATTCCGGCGTGCGCTGGGAACTGCTCGAACAGCTGGTGGCACTGATCCGGCATCGCGTCCTGCCGTTTATTCCGGCCGAAGGCTCGGTCGGTGCCAGCGGCGACCTGACGCCGCTGTCCTACGTCGCCGCCGCGCTGATCGGCGAACGCGACGTACGCTTTGCCGGGCAGCGCCGACCGGCGTCCGCGGTTCTCGATGAACTGGGGCTGCCGCCGCTCCGGCTGGCGCCGAAGGAAGGACTGGCGATGATGAACGGCACCGCGGTGATGACCGCGCTGGCCTGTCTGGCCTGGCAACGCGCCGAGTCGCTGACGCGCCTGTGCTGCCGCCTGACGGCGCTATCGTCGATCGCCCTGCGCGGCAATCGCGGTCACTTCGATCCGCGCCTCTTCGCCGCCAAGCCGCACGCCGGCCAGAACGAAGCCGCCGCCTGGATCCACGCCGACCTGCATCCCGACGACAAGGAGATCATCCGCCTGCAGGACCGCTACTCGATCCGCTGCGCGCCGCACGTGATCGGCGTCGCCCGCGATGCGCTGACCTGGATGCGCCGTGATATCGAGAACGAACTCAACAGCGCCAACGACAACCCGCTGATCGACGGCGATGCCGAACTGGTGCTGCACGGCGGCCACTTCTACGGCGGCCATATCGCCTTCGCCATGGACGCGCTGAAGACCGCCGTGGCCAATCTGGCCGACCTGATGGACCGCCAGCTGGCCCTGCTTGTCGATAGCCGGTACAACCACGGGCTGCCGCAGAACCTGTCCGGCAGCACCGCCGCGCGTGCGCCGATCAATCACGGTTTCAAGGCCGTGCAGATCGGCGCTTCCGCCTGGACCGCCGAGGCGCTGAAGCTGACGATGCCGGCCAGCGTCTTTTCGCGTTCGACCGAATGCCACAACCAGGACAAGGTGAGCATGGGCACCATCGCGGCACGCGATTGCCTGCGCGTCCTCGACCTGACCGAGCAGGTCGCCGCGGCGCTGACGTTGGCCAGCGTGCAGGGCGTCCACCTGCGTCGGCAGCTGCCCGATGCCGACCCGACGGCGTTGATGCCGGAGGTCGAGGCTTTCATGAGCAACGTCGCCGAACATTCCGCCTTCCTCGACGAGGACCGCCCGCTGGAAGCCGAACTACGCCAACTGACCCGCCTGATTCGGCAGGCACACTGGGAGCTGTACCCGCATGCCTGAGCTGACCGCCAGCATCGACGTCGAAGTGCCGTTCCACGATGTCGATGCGATGAACGTGGCCTGGCACGGCCATTACGTCAAATACTTCGAGATCGCCCGCTGCGCCCTGCTGCGCCGCTTCGACTACGACTATCCGCAGATGCAGGCCTCGGGCTACCTCTGGCCGATCGTCGAATGCCATCTCAAGTACATCCGCCCGGCGCTCTACGGCCAGACGCTGCGCGTGCAGGCGACGCTGCTCGAATACGAGAACCGCATCAAGATCGGCTACCGGATCAGCGACATCGAAACCGGCGAACGCCTGACCAAAGGCTACACGACCCAGGTCGCCGTCGACGCCACGACGCGCGAGCTGCAATTCGTCTCGCCGCCGATCGTCTTCGCCAACATCGAAAAGGCCTGTGCAAAATGAACCTGAAAAACTCAATTCTTCACCGCAAAGGCGCAAAGGTTCGCAAAGAAAATCCAGGAACCGCGTGAGAATGTCGGGGTATCCGGTGATCACACCTACCGTAGTCGGACCACCTGTTTGTCATTCCGGCGAAGGCCGGAATCCAGGTTATCGGAGCACAGACTGGATCCCGGCCTTCGCCGGGATGACGGAGCATTTGCGGTGAGGCTTCAAGGTTTAAAGATGAAAAATCTACGTTCCCTGCTTACTGGCCTGGCGATTGGCGCAGCCGCTCTCGCCGCCCCGCTGCCGGCCTGCGCCGCGGAGGTACTCAGCCAGATCGGCGCCCAGATCGAGCAATTCCAGGTCATCCGCGCCGAGTTCGTGCAGACCAAGCAGATGGCCGCGCTGAAGCGCCCGCTGGTCACTTCCGGCCACCTGACCTTCTCGCGCCAGTACGGCGTCCTCTGGCAGATCGAGAAGCCTTATCGAGTCAGTTACGTGCTCGGCGAGACGAAGATCGTCGAAATTGGTGGCGAGGGCACCCGCCGCGTGCGCGAAACGCGCGACGTGCCCGGGTTGGCGCAGGTCGGCCGCGTTTTCCGCGCCATGCTCGGCGCCAATTCCGATGCGCTGCGCGAATACTTCGATGTCGCCGCGCAGGGCACGCCGGCCCGGTGGGCGATCGAACTCACGCCGCGCCAGTCGCAGCTCGCCCAGTTCCTCAGAGGCATGCAGCTGACCGGCGGTCGCTTCGTCGAGGAGATCCGGATCAGCGAGGCCGGCGGTGACAACACACTGATCCGCCTGAGCAATTCACAGGGCGCCGCGACGCTCGATGGCGCGGAGGCCGCGCTGTTCGGCCCGGACGGCAACGGAGGCGGGCGCTGATGAACGGCATGCGGCTGCGCGCGCTGCTCTGGCTGGTGCTGGCCGTCGTGCTGGCGATCGCCGCCGCCGTGCAGTTCGCCGGGCCGCTGCCGCTGCAAAGCAACCTGCTGGCCCTGTTGCCGCCAACCGAGCGCAACCCGGTGGCGGAACACGCCGTCAGCCGGCTCGCCGAAGCGGCGGGCGACCGCGCCATTTTCCTCATTGGTCGCCCGACGGCGAACAAGCGAACGTCCGCCGGAAACACCGAAGAACTTGGCAAGGCCTCCCGCCTGTTCGGCGCTCAGCTGCGCGCCAGCGAGGCCTTTCGCTCGGTAGTCGATGAGATTCCACCGTTCGACCCGCAGCAGCTGGCGCGCTTCTATTTTCCGTACCGCTTCAACCTGCTCGGCGATGGCGATCGGGGCGTTTCACCTGACCTGACCGAACGCCTGCAGCGCAAGCTCTACACGCCGTTCCAGTTCGGCCCGGGCTACTCGCTGACCGACGATCCCTTCGGCTTCGGCGACACCTGGCTGGCCGGCCTGCCGCTCAAGACGCTTCGTCTTGAAACGCAGGACGGACTGCTGGTCGCGCGCGAAGGCGAAAACACCTGGGCGATGGTCTCGGCGGTGCTGTCCGGCTCGGCGTACGACGGCGCGATCCAGACCCGCGTCACGGCCGCCGTGGCCGACGCGGAAGCGCAGTTGAAGGAGAAATTTCCCGGACTGGAGGTACTGCGCACCGGCACCGTGTTCTACGCGGCGGCCGCCCGCCTGAGCGCCGAGCGGGAGGTCGATTTCATCGGCGCCGGCTCGCTGCTCGGCATGCTGCTCCTGCTCTATCTCGTTTTCCGTTCGCTGCGCCCGCTGGCGCTCGGTCTGCTCTCGGTGAGCTTCGGCGTCGCCGCGGCGGCGACGGTCACCGTGGCGGTCCATGGCGAACTGCACCTGATCACGCTGGTGTTCGGTGCCAGCCTGATCGGCGAGGCCATCGACTACGCCGTCCAGTACTTCGCCGCGCACCTCGGCGCTGGAAAGGACTGGGAGCCGATGGCCGGGCTGCGGCGAATCACGCCGGGACTGCTGACGGCGCTGGTGACCAGCCTGCTCAGCTACGCGGCGTTGATGCTGGCGCCGTTCCCGGCCTTGTCGCAGATCGCCCTTTTTGCGCTGGTCGGCCTGAGCGCGGCGTGCGCCTCGGTCTTCCTGTTGCTGCCCTGTCTGCTCAAGGCGCCGGGCAAGCGCGACCCGGAGACCGCCGTCGCCCTCCCCCGCCGCTTTCTCGTCGGTTGGAAAAAACATGTCGGCCGGCGTACCTGTCTGGCCGTCGCCGCGGCGCTTCTGGCGCTGTCGGTTCCCGGCTGGAACCGCCTGAGCAGCAACGACGACGTGCGCATCCTGATTTCCCGGCCGCCGGCACTGGTCGCGCAGGAAGAAAAGATCCGCGAACTCACCGGCTTCGGCAACAGCAGCCAGTTCTTCCTCGTCGAGGGCAGTTCACCCGAGGCGGTGCTGCGCAACGAGGAACGGCTGCTGGAAAAGCTCGCCCCCCTTGCGGGCAACGATGAGAAGAGCGCGCTAAGCGGCTATCTCGGGATATCGCAATTCGTCCCCTCGGCGGAACGGCAGGCGCAGAACTGGCAACGCTGGAAACAATCCGTCTTCGCCGACGAGCGGCAGTTGCGCGACGTGCTGGCGGAAGCTTCGCTGCGCGACGAAATCGGCGAGCGGATGATCACTGATTTCGCGCACAGCGAGGGCCACGTCCTGTCGGTCGACAACTGGTTGAAATCGCCGCTGTCGACGCCCTTCCGCCATCTCTGGCTCGGCAAGGTCGCGAGCAACGGCGCTGAACACTTCGCAGCCATCGTCCAGCCGCAAGGCATCCGTGACGTGGCGCGCCTCGCCACACTGGGCGGCACGCTCGACGGCGTGACCTTCGTTGACAAGGCCGGCAGCGTCTCGCACCTGTTCCAGAAATACCGGCAATGGGGCTTTCTGTGGCTGCTTGGCGCTCTGGCGCTGATCTACGGCGTGCTGTGCCTGCGCTACGGTCTCGCGCAGTCGGCGTTCATGCTGCTGCCGACGACGCTGGCCTTGGCCGTCGTGCTCGGCGCCTTCGGCTACATGGGCATGCCGCTGACCCTGTTCAACCTGATGGGCTTCATGCTCGTGGTCGGCGTGGGCGTCAATTACGCGATCTTCCTGCGCGAGGGCGGCGTGAACGCGGCGGCGACGCTGGCCGGCGTTCTGCTTTCGGCGGGGACGACGCTGCTGTCCTTCGGCCTGCTCGCCTTCAGCTCGATGCCCGCGCTGTCCAGCTTCGGCCTCACGCTGCTGCTCGGCATCTGCGTGGCGGTGCTGTTGGCGCCGATGGTGCTGTCCTTCATGCCGGAGGGGTCGCGATGAGGCTGCGTTTGCTGACTGGAATGCTCGCCGTCGCGCTGCTCGTCGCCGGCTGCGACGGCGATGGCTCGTCCTGCACGACGCTGCCCGGCGGCCCGCGCTACTGCCTGCAGACGACGGATTCCATCGCTCCGTTCGACGCCCAGCAGAAGGTCGACGTGACCTTCGACGGCCGACGGGAAACGATGATCGCGCAGCTCGAGGCGGATGCCGATGGAATCCGCTTCGCCGGCATGACGCCCTTCGGCCAGAAACTGCTCCAGGTCAGTTTCGACAACCGCGAGGTCAGCGCCAAGACCTTCCCCGGCAAGGGCCTGGACCCCGTGCTGTTGCTGGCACTGGTGCAGATCGCGACGTGGCCCGCCGAACAGGTGCGCGCGGGACTCGACGGCGCAGAGGTAGTCGACGAAGGCATCGACAACGCCAGTAACGAAAAAGCGGCGCAGCGCCGCCTCGTCGCGGACGGGAAAGACATTGTCGTGATCAGGTATACTCGCGGCCGCCCGCCCGCCGGTGACATGCGCATCGAGTTGCCCACCGCCGGCGTCGAGTTTTCCATCACCAATCTGGATATCGCGGCCACACGATGAACCGTCCGTACTACCTGCCCGCGCTGGGCATCATCAACGCCCTCGGCTGCGGCATCGATGAGGTGACGCAAGGACTGCTCCGCGGCGATACCAGCGGCATGGTTCTCGAAGACGATTGGTTGCCCGGGGCGCCCGCCCGCGTCGGTCGCGTGCAAGCCACCTTGCCGGAAATCCCTTCGGTTTTATCCGCCTGCACCAGCCGCAACAATCGCCTGTTGCTGGCCGCACTGGACCAGATTCGCCCGGCCGTCGACGCGGCCCTCGAACGCTTCGGCCGCGACCGGATCGGCATCGTCCTCGGCACCAGCACCTCCGGCATCGCCGAGGGCGAAGCGGCAATCGCCGCGCTCCGGAACGCCGGCAACCTGCCCTGCGGCTACGACTACGTCCAGCAGGAACTCGGCTCGCCGGCGCTCTTTCTCTCCCGTTTTCTGGACCTCGGCGGTCCGGCGTACTGCGTTTCCACCGCCTGCACGTCCAGCGCCAAGGCGTTCGTCTCGGCGCGCCGCCTCCTGCGGTGCGGCCTGTGCGACGCGGTGCTGGTCGGCGGCGTCGATTCGCTCTGCAAGCTGACGCTCAACGGCTTTGCCGCGCTCGAATCGATCTCGACCGACCTCTGCAACCCGATGAGCCGCAACCGCAAGGGGATCAACATCGGCGAAGGCGCGGCCCTGTTCCTGATGAGCCGCGACGAATCCGAGATCGCCTTCCTCGGCGCCGGCGAAAGCAGCGATGCCTACCACATCTCGGCGCCGCACCCGGAGGGCGCGGGCGCGGAAGCGGCGATGCGCGGCGCGCTGGCCGACGCGGGGTTGTCCGCCGGGGAAGTCGACTATCTGAACATGCACGCGACGGCGACGCGGAAAAACGACGAGATGGAGAGCCGGGCGATCAGCCGCGTGTTCCCCGTAGAAGCGCTGAAACATTCGTCACCCCGGCGAAGGCCGGGGTCCAGTTCGTTGGATTTTGTGGATTCCGGCCGTCGCCGGAATGACGACTCTTCGCTCGGTCGGCACCTCGCTGAAGGCATTCCGGCCAGCGGCACCAAGCCATTGACCGGGCACACGCTCGGCGCCGCCGGCGCGACCGAACTGGGCCTGTGCTGGCTGGCGCTGCGCGCCGGCCGCCTGCCGCCGCATGTGTGGGATGGCGAAGCCGATCCGGCGCTGCCGACGTTGCGCCTCGTCGAGGCCGGACAAGAATTCAGTCGGACGTCCAACCGCATGTGCATGAGCAATTCGTTCGCGTTCGGAGGGAGCAACGCCAGTCTCCTGATCGGCGACGCCCGCTAACAGTTCCTTCGCGATGAACACTTTTCCCCCGATCGAAGAACTTCTGCCGCATCGCGGCACGATGCTGCTGCTCGACCGGGTCGTCGACTTCTCCAGCGAAGCCCTTGTCGCTGAATATTCGCCGCAGCCAAAAGCCTGGTATGCGGACGACACAGGCAGCATGCCCGGCTGGATCGGCATCGAGCTGATGGCTCAGGCCATCGCCGCCCACGTCGCGCTGAACAAGCGGCAGGTCGGCCGGCCGCTCAAGATGGGCGCCTTGCTCGGCACCCGCAGCTACACCATGTCGTCGCCGGGAAGTTTTCCGGCCGGACAGTGCCTGCGGGTCCACGTCCATGAATCCTTCCGGGACGAGAGCGGTCTGGCCGCCTATGACTGCCGCATCGACAGCAAAAGCCAGGCGCTGGCCTCGGCGACACTGAAGGTTTATGAACCCGACGATTTCGGGGCATTCATGCAGGAAAGCACACAATGACGCGAAGAAGAGTACTGATCAGCGGCTCGAGCCGCGGCATCGGCCGCGCCATCGCCTTGCGCCTGGCGCGCGATGGCTGGGCGGTCACCGTACATTGCCGCAGCCGCCAGGCCGACGCCGAGAGCGTCGTCAGGGAAATCGAGGCGGCCGGCGGTGAAGCCGACTTCCTGATGTTCGACGTACGCGACCGCGAAGCGGCGGCCCGTCTCCTCGAACAGACGGTCGAGGAAAAAGGCGCGTACTACGGCATCGTCTGCAACGCCGGCATTTCCCGCGACGGAGCCTTTCCCGCGCTAAGCGGCGAAGACTGGGACAGCGTGCTGGAGACCAGCCTTGACGGCTTTTTCAACGTCGTCCAGCCGCTGATCATGCCTCTGGTCCGCAAGAAGCGAGGCGGGCGGATCATCACGCTGGCCTCGGTGTCGGGCGTCATGGGCAATCGCGGTCAGGTCAATTACAGCACGGCCAAGGCCGGCCTGATCGGCGCGACCAAGGCGCTGGCCGTCGAACTGGCCAGCCGCGGGATCACCGTCAATTGCGTCGCGCCGGGTTTGGTCGAAACGGAGATGACTGACGATCTGCCGCTCGACGAAGCGCTCAAGGTCGTACCGATGAATCGCGCCGGGCATGCCGATGAAGTCGCCGCGGCAGTCTCGTTCCTGATGTCCGACGACGCGTCGTACATTACGCGACAGGTGCTCGGCGTGAATGGAGGAATGGCCTGATGCGCCGCGTCGTGGTCACCGGCATGGCCGGCATTACCGCACTGGGCGACACCTGGGAGCGCGTCGAGGCCCGCCTGCGCGAAGGGTGCAACGCCGTGCGCCGCATGCCGGAATGGGAAGCCTTCGCGGCTTTGAATACCCGCCTCGGCGCGCCGGTCGACGACTTCCGCGTCCCGGCCCACTACCCGCGCAAGATGGTCCGCTCGATGGGTCGCGTCTCGCTGCTCGCGGTGCGCGCCAGCGAGATGGCGCTGGCGGACGCCGGCCTGCTCGATGACGCCTCGATCCGCGACGGGCACATGGGTATCGCCTACGGTTCCTCGTCGGGCAGTCTGGAGCCGGTGCGGGTCTTCGGCAAGATGCTCGATACCGCCTCGATGGACGGCGTGACGTCGACCAGCTACATCCAGATGATGCCGCACACCACGGCGGTCAACGTGGCGCTCAACTTCGGGCTCAAGGGCCGCGTCATTCCGACGTCCAGCGCCTGCACCTCCGGCAGCCAGGGCATCGGCTACGCCTACGAAGCCATCCGTTTCGGCCGCCAGACGATGATGCTGGCGGGCGGCGCCGAGGAACTGTCGGTCGCTTCCGCAGCGGTGTTCGACACCCTGTTCGCCGCCAGCTGCCAGAACGACACGCCGGAAACGACACCCCGCCCCTTCGACCGCCGGCGCGACGGCCTGGTGGTCGGCGAAGGTGCGGCCACGCTCGTGCTGGAAGACTACGAGCATGCTGTCGCGCGCGGCGCGCGGATCTACGCGGAAGTCGTCGGCTTCGCCACGAACTCCGACGGCAGCCACATCACCCAGCCCGAGCAGGCGACGATGGCCGTGGTCATGCGGCAGGCGCTCGCCGATGCGGAACTACCCCCGTCCGAGATCGGCTACGTCAGCGCGCACGGCACCGCCACGGACCGGGGCGACATCGCCGAAACACAGGCGACAGAGAACGTTCTCGGCGCCGGCAAGCCGATCAGTTCGGTCAAGAGCTACATCGGTCATTCGCTCGGTGCCTGCGGCGCGATCGAGGCGTGGTGGACGATCGAGATGATGCGGCGGAAGTGGTTCGCGCCGACGATCAACCTCGCCGAGATCGACCCGGCCTGCGGTGCGCTCGATTACCTGGTCGGCGCCGGGCGCGAGATAGATACGGAATATGCGATGAGCAACAACTTCGCCTTTGGCGGGATCAATACGTCGCTCGTTCTGCGACGGATCTGACCAGGAGGAGACAGGCAGTGCGTCGCGTCGTAGTCACCGGCATGGGGATCGTTTCCTGTCTGGGAAACGATCCGGACACGGTCGAAGACGCCTTGCGTCACGGCCGCTCCGGCATCAGCCGGGTTCCCGAATACATCGAACTGGGGCTGCGCAGCCACGTCGCTGGCGTTCCCGATCTCGCCGGCGAGCCGCCCGTCGACCGCAAGCTGCGCCGCTTCATGGGCGACGCGTCACTCTACGCCTACCACGCAATGCGCCGGGCCGTGGACGACGCGCGCATCGACAACCGACTGCTCTCGTGTCCGCGCACCGGGCTCGTCGTCGGCTCCGGCGTCGGTTCTCCGTTCGAACACGTGCAGGCGGCCGACCTGCTGCGCCAGTCCGGCCTCGCCAAGGTGCTGCCGTATACCGTGCCGCGGGTGATGGGCAACACGACCTCCGCCTGTCTATCCACCGCCTTCGGCATCCAGGGCACCAGCTATTCGCTCACCTCCGCCTGCGCCACCTCGGCCCACTGCATCGGCAACGGCGTCGACCTGATTCGCGCCGGCCGGCAGGACATCGTTTTCGCCGGCGGCGCGGAAGAAGTGCGCTGGACCTCCACCGCCCTGTTCGACGCCATGGGCGCGCTGTCTACGGCCTACAACGACGCTACCGCCTCGCGCCCCTTCGATGCCGGCCGCGACGGCTTCGTGATCGCCGGTGGCGCCGGCATCCTCGTGCTCGAGGAGCTCGACCATGCCCGGCAGCGGGGCGCCACGATCTACGGCGAGGTCGCCGGCTACGGCGCGTGCTGCGACGGCGCGGACATGGTCTCCCCGGCAGCGGAGGGCGCGGCCCGGGCGATGCGCCTCGCACTGGCGGAATGCAACATGCCGATCGACTACATCAACGCCCATGCGACATCGACGGTGCGTGGCGACCTCAGCGAACTCGAGGCCGTGCGCGAAGTATTCGGGTGTAATATTCCGCCGCTCTCCTCGACCAAGGGCCTGAGCGGGCACTCGATTGCCGCGACGGCCGCGCAGGAAGCGATTTATTCGCTGCTGATGCTCAATCGCGGCTTCGTCAGCGGCTGCGCCAATGTGGACGCACTCGACCCGGCGTGTCGGGATTTTCCCATCCTGCTCGCCAGCGAGGAGCGTCGCATCGATTCCGTGATGAGCAACAGCTTCGGCTTCGGCGGCACCAATGCCTGCCTGATTTTCCGCCGCGTGGCCTGAGCGGCGGCTTTCGCCAACTACAACGAAGGAAAACAAAAATGAACAAGACTCTGACCTTGACCCTCACCCTCGCTGCACTCGCGGCCTCGGCCAACACGTTCGCTCGCGACGATCAGAAAATGCATCCGCTGAGCGACGCGTTGACCTCCGAAGCCGCCAAGGACAAGCTCGACCCGTCGATCAAGCTGTATTTCGGCAACCAGCAGCACCCGAAAGTAATCAAGGAATTCGGCGAGTGGAAAACCAACAAGAAGACCAACGGGTTCAACAAATCGGATAAGGAAGCCTGCGAATGGGTGTTCCTGAGCGCCGTGCTCGTCCTGCAGGAACGCGCGCAAAAGGAAGGGGGCAACGCGGTCATCAACATCAAGAGCAACTACAAGGGCAATGAGCGCAGCAGCGAAACCGAATACATGTGCGGCAGCGGTGCGCTGATGTCCGGCGTGGCTTTGAAGGGGACCGTCGTCAAGCTGGCCGAATAAGTTTTCGACCACGGATCGCAAGAGGGACACGGGTCGCATGAGCCGCTATCTGCTCACTCCTTGCAACAACACCCTCTCGCACATCGCCAAATGCCTGGCGCTGCGTCACCAACTCGAAGCGCGCGGGCATGAAGTCTTCCTCGCCGTCTCGGCGGGGCGCACGGCATTTCTGGATCGTATCGGCGAGGGACGTTACATCGTCCTGCCCGATATACAGGAAAGCGACACCGCACCGCTGCCCGGTTTCTCCTGGTTCCGGCCGGAGCGCTTCGAGGCCTGCGTACGCGCCGAAGTCGACCTGTTGCGCACGCTGCGTCCGGACGCCGTGCTGGGGGTCTTCCGCTTCACCGGAGCGGTTTCGGCGGCGCTGGCCGGCGTCGCCTACGACTCGCTGATCTGCGGCGCGATGACCCCGGCGTGCACCGAAGTGCTCGGGTTCGCCGAAAACGAACCGGGCAAGCAGGCGCAGGCCGAGGCACTGGATTTCTTCCGCATAACCAGCGCGCAGCGCCTCCGGCCGGCGCTCGCCCGACTCGGCTTCCCGGCGATCGAGGACATCTGGCAACTGCTTGAGGGAAATCGCACCTTTCTGTGGGACACCCCGGAATTCCAGCCGCTGCCCGCACGGCCGACGTATCACCATGTTGGGCCGGTACTCTGGCAGCACTGGCCGCGCCATGACGTCGACCTGAAGAAGCTCGATGATCTTCGCGGCCCGATCGCCTACGTCGCCTTCGGCACCGGCAGCGTGCCGGCGGGATGGCTGGCGCATCTCGTCGAGGCGCTCTGGGAGACCGGCTGTTCGGTCGCGCTGGGTCTTGGCGGGCAGGATGCCCCTGGCGATTTGCCTTCCGACCCGACACGCCTCGCCGTATTCGATTTTCTTCCCGCCGAACAGGCGCTGCCGCGGACCGATCTCGTTGCCTGTCACGGCGGCCAGGGCCTGATCTTCGAGGCCTTGCGCCAACGCACCCCGGTTTTCGTCCTGCCCATGCAGCCGGAGCAGGCCCAGAACGGCGTGTGTCTTGAGCGCATCGGCTGCGGACACCGATTGCTGCGCGGCGTGGTTTTTCGCGGCGACACCACGGACCTCAATGCCGCCTTCCTGGCGCGCCCCGCACAGATACTCGCCGACGAAATTGCCGCGTTTCTCGCCAACGACCGACTGACGGAACAGCTTGCCACGGCGGCGAGTCACCTGAACCGTTATCGCGGCGCCGAGCAACTGGCCGCTGCGTTCGAGAAATCATGACCGTCGGCATCGTCCTGGTTCACGGCTACCTTGGCCGGCCCGCCGACCTGACTGCGCTCGAATCGGCACTCGCCCGCCGTTACGGGAACGATGCGGTGACGAGCCTCTGCCTGCCCGGGCACGGCACAGCCGGATCGCCGCCGTTCGACGAAGCCGCTTTCCTCGCGGCGCTGGCAACCACCATCGACGCGCAGCGAAGCGCCGGCCGCCAGCTGGTGCTGCTCGGACACTCGACCGGCGGCACCCTGCTGCTCGCCGAAATCGCCCGCCGCCTGGCGGCTGATCCTGCCAGCCTCGAAGCGCTGCGACTGCTCGTGCTTTGCGCTACCCCGCCGGTGATCGATCTCGGCTACGCCCAACGCTGGGCTGAGCCCACGGCCGGGCAGGAAAGCCATCTGCATGACGTCGGCGCACTCATCTCGCTGGTCAATCGCCTCGCCCGCCGCGGCCCGATCGCCGTTCCGGCACCGGTTCTGCTGCTGCACGGTGAGGAAGACGAACTCGTTCCCGTCTCCACCGCCGGCCTCTGGCGAGAAAACCGGCTGGACGCCCCGTTGCGGCTGCTGCGCGTTGCCGGCGCGAGGCATCATCTCTTCGCCAGCGAAAGCGCCCAAATAGCCATCGACGCGGTGTGCCGGGCCGTTGAAGACGCCGTCCATCGACCGGACGCAAAAACAGCTGCCGCTCAGCGCCAGCTGTTCGACATGGAACCGGGGCTGGAGACCTTTCTTTCCTTCTGGCCCGATTCCGCCCGCCATATCGCCGCCAGCCCCGCCGCGCATCGCGCCAGGGGGGACGCTTTCAAGCCCCGCCTGACGGCCGACGCGTCCCCGACCGTCGCCAACATCGAGATCACCACGCGCTGCAATCTGGGCTGCCCGGCCTGCGCGCGAACGCAGCTCAAGGTGAAGTCGCGCTTCATGTCACGCGACGATTTCACCCGCGCGCTCGAACATCTCCCGCACGCCTACCGGATCGTCCTGGTCGGCCTCGGCGAACCGTTGATGCATCCGGAGGTCGTCGATTTCATCGAACTGGCGGTCGCCGCCGGACGGCGGGTCGGCCTCGTCACCAATGCCATGCTGCTGGACGCCGACCTGGCCGAGGCTCTGTGCCGGTCCGGCCTCTCGGCCATCACGTTCAGCCTCGACGCGGTCGATCAGGCCGTCGCCGACCGAATTCGCACCGGCAGCGACATGGCCCGGATCAGCGAGAACATCGGGACGTTCGGCGCGATCCGCCGCCGTCTCGGCACGGCGATCGGCACCTCGGCATTCACCGCGCTCACGGCAGACACCGTCGACGAGTTCGAGGCAATCGTCGATTTCGCGGCCGATCACGAACTCGACGCGCTGATGGTTTCCGACCTGAACTTTCCCGCCAATCAGGCAAGGGCGCTACATGGCTCGCTCTCGCAAGAACAGCGCGCCACGATCCGCCGAGCCCTCAAGCACGCGGTCGCCCGTCGCCTGCCCGTGCTTTCAGTGCACGGACTGGAGGAATTCGCCCTCGACCGGCAGTACCTCGACTACCTCGTCCCGCGCGGCAAGCACATCGCCGCCAGGGCGACGCGGCACACGCACTGCCTGTCGCCCTGGCAGAGCATTCCGGTCAATGTCGACGGCAACCTGACGATATGCGACTGCCAGCCCGACACCGTCATCGGCGACATCCATCACGACAGCGTCAGCGCCTGGTGGAACGGCGACGAAATGCTCGAGCATCGCCGCCGCATGCTCGGCGACAACCCACCAGAAGCGTGTCTGGCCTGCCCCCGCTTCTGAGATCCAAACAGAAAGATTCGCAATGAACGCAACAACCGATTCAACGGATGAAACCATCGAAAACATTGAAGACATAGAATTCGCCCCCGCGCGCCTGCGCGGCCTGGACGCCCGCTTCGAAGCGCAACGCATCGCCTTTGGCCCGGTCGTTTTTCAGTGTGTCCGCACGGCCTGGAAAAGCGGGCTGCTGGCGCAGATTGAAGAGGCGGGCAAGGAAGGCGCCACTATCACCGAACTGGCGACGTCCAGCCGCCTCTCCGAATATGCCATCTCCGTGGTGCTCGAGACGGCACTGTCCGCCGGCGTCGTCAGACGGAAAAACGGGCGCTATCTGCTGACCCGCGTCGGCGACAACCTCCTCCACGACGAGCTGACCCAGATCAACCTAAACTACATCCATGACGTCTGCTACGAAGGCCTGTTCCAGCTGGACGCCTGCCTGCGCGAAGAGAAGCCGCTCGGCCTGAAAGCGCTCGGCGACTGGCCAACGATCTACGAAGGCCTTTCCGACCTTCCCGAACCGGCGCGCAGCAGCTGGTTCGACTTCGACCACTATTACTCCGACTCCGCCTTTTCCCAGGCGCTCGCCCCTGTTTTCGCACACAAGCCGCAACGTTTGCTGGACATCGGCGCCAACACCGGGAAATGGACGCTGCATTGCCTGCGCCACGATCCGGACGTCCGCGTCACCCTGCTCGACCTCCCCATCCAGCTATCCCGCGCCCAAGCGACGCTCGAGAACGCAGGATTGCTCGCGCGCGCCGATCTGCATCCGCTCGACGTCCTCGACTTCAACGCGCCCTTCCCGGGCGGCATGGATGCCATCTGGATGAGCCAGTTCCTCACCTGCTTCAGCCTCGAGGCCATCGACCACATCTTCCGGCGTGCCGCCGCGTCGCTCAACCCCGGCGGTTCGGTCTGGGTGCTCGACACGTTCTGGGACCGCCAGAAATACGCCATCGCCAGCTACTGCCTGATCAATACCTCGCCGTACTTCACCGCGATGGCCAGCGGCAACAGCAAGATGCACGAATCAAAAACCATTGCGGCTTGCGCGGAACGGAACGGATTGCGTCTCGCAAAAGCCATCGACAATCTGGGCATCAGTCACTCGTTGTTGCGCTTTGTGGTGTCCGAAACGGTCTGAGAACCCATTGCGCCCCTGCGCACTCACGTCGTCGACGTGGGCAAGAGTCGGCGTGCAAAAAACAGTTGTGTCGTGCGCAGCGCCAGATAACCGATAAAGCCGTTAGCGCCCACAAAAACAGGGATGACCAACACCTGCGCCGAGGGCACTCCGGCCAGCGCCAGTTTCATCCCGCAAACCGTGGCGGAGGCAATCCCGAAGGTATAGGCCCAATACGAGGGAGCAAACGGTTGCTCGCCCAGCCAGGCTCCCAAGCGAATCCCCAAAAGCAGCTGAAACAGGCCGTAGCCCCAGAGCATCACCAGCCAATGGTCGCTGCTGCCTGGGACGAGCATCAGCCAGGCCATGGCGCATACCACTGGCGGCGCGAACTGGATGCCGAGCAACGGCCGCTGTATTACCGGCACGCTGTTGTGTTGCCACAGACGCTGGATGATCAGCGATTCGAGTGCCAACCAAGAAAAAAACCCGGCTCCAAGGAACAGCCAGCCCCAATCGGCATGCCCCAATCCCCCGAGCGCCGCGGCGCTGGTGAAGTTGCCGGCCACGGTGGGCAGATACAGGGTGGGCAGCGTGTCGTACACATCCCGCCCGCCCTTCCATAAGGCACCGGTATGCCAAAGAGAAAAAGCCAGGTGACCACCAATCCCCACCGCAGTAAGCGACCAGGCAGCGATACGTGAATAAGGCAAAACGGCCAGAACGATCAGCAGGGTCGAGATCGCCAGCAATGCCGGAGTACTGCCCTGCACGGGATGCAGGAATTCATTGCGTACGGCGGCCGGGTGACGTACCGCTTGCCGCAGATAGGCAATGAACAAGGCGGCCCACACCAGCCCGGCCAGCAGCAACACTCCCTCACCGATCTGCGGCGGCATGCCCCAGAGTTTGCCTGCAAGGCGCCACGCCTGGCCGAGTCCGGAAAGACCCAGCACCATGCCGAAAAAAGATGCGGGAAGGCTAGTACGCGCCATGTTGTTGTCCTGATAGGGAAAAGGCTTGCATTCCGAAGCGCCTCACGCCAGAAAAAGGTTCGCCACCGCCGCCGGATTCGACGGGAAATACAGATGCATGTAGCTGGCTGTCAGCGGCTGGCGGCGATAGACGGCCTCACCCGGGCGGCCGTCGGCGCGCGTGGTGATGCACATTGGTTCGAGCTCAGTCTCGGCGCGTGAGTAATGGAAGGCATGGCCGCGCAGAGTGCCTTCGGGCAGCGCGGCCTCCTGCATGCCGAGTCCGGCCAGCCGTTTCTGCATGATGACCTTTCCGGGCAGCAAGCCGGCGAGCGGCGATTCGTCGCCGTCTACACCAATCATCGATTCGAACAGCGCCATCATGCCGCCGCATTCGGCGAGCAGCGGCTTGCCGGCGTCGACGTGTGCGGCGAGCGCTTCCCACAACGCGCGGTTGGCGGCGAGCGCCGGGCCATGCAGTTCCGGGTAACCGCCCGGCAGCCAGACGGCGTCGCACGGCGGCAGCGCGGTGTCCTTGAGCGGCGAGAAGCAAACGAGCGTCGCGCCGAGGCGTTGCAGGCAGTCGACGTTGGCCGGGTAGAGGAAGCAGAACGCCGCGTCCCGCGCGACGGCGATCGTCTTGCCCTTGAGAAGCGGCGGGATGGCCGGCGGCGGCACATCCTTGAACTCGACCGGCAGCGGCAGTAGCGCGGCGGCGGTCGTCGCCAGCCGGTCGGCCATGCGGTCGATGCGTTGATTCAATCCTTCAATCTCGGCTGCGGGCAGCAGGCCGAGGTGGCGTTCCGGCATCGCGGCTTCGGCGTCGCGTGGCAGGGCGCCATACCACGCGATATCGGGCGGGAGGCTCTTTTCCAGCAATTCGGCATGATACGGACTGCCGACGCGGTTGGCGAAGGCGGCGTTCAACGGGGTGCCGGGCCGGTAGTTCTTGAGGCCGAAGGCGATGGCGCCGAAGCTGTTGGCCATGGACGCGCCGTCGATCACGGCGAGAATCGGCAGGCCGAGCTGGCTTGCCAGTTCGGCGGCGGACGGCGTGCCGTCGTACAGGCCCATGACGCCTTCGACGAGAATCAGCTCGGCGTCACGCGCTGCTTCGGCCAGCCGCCAGGCGATGTCATCCGCGCCGCACATCCACAGGTCGACGTTCTGGCACGGCGCGCCGCTGGCGATGGCGTGAATCTGCGGGTCGAGAAAATCGGGGCCGCACTTGAAGACGCGCACCTTGCGGCCGAGGCGGGTATGCAGTCGGGCCAGCGCGGCGACGACGGTGGTCTTGCCCTGGCCGGACGCCGGCGCGGCAACGAGAAAGGCGGGGCAGGATATTGTTGGAGGCATCGTTACCACTCCAGTCCGGGCATGGCTTTGACGCCCGCCTTGAAGGCATGTTTGACCATCGTCATGTCGGTGACGGTATCGGCGGCGGCAATCAACGCCTCGGGCGCGGCACGGCCGGTAATGATGACATGCTGCATTTCGGGACGTTTCGCCAGCACGTCGAGCACGGCCGGCAGGTCGAGCCAGCCGTACTTGAACGCATAGGTCATCTCGTCGAGCACGACGAGGCCGATCGCCGGGTCGGCGAGATAGCGGCAGGCCAGTTCCCACGCCGCCCGCGCCGTGGCGACATCGCGGTCGAGATTCTGGATTTCCCAGGTGAAGCCCTCGCCGGTCACGTGCCAGTGCAGCTTCTCGGGCATCAACGAAACGGCCTGCTTGAAGAAGGCTTCCTCGCCGGTATCGGAACGCCCCTTGACGAACTGGACGACCGCGACCTGCATGCCGTGACCGAGCGCGCGGGCGACGACGCCGAACGCGGCCGACGATTTTCCCTTGCCGGTACCGGTATTGACGACGAGCACGCCGCGCTCCCGTTGCGCTGCGGCGATGGCCTCGTCGACCACGGCCTTCTTGCGCACCATGCGCCGGGCGTGACGTTCTTCCTTGCTGCTTTCGTTCATGGTGTTCACTTCGGCAGGAAACTCATCCGGCCCTCGCATTCGACGGCCAGCATCGGATAGTGGTAAAGCGCCGACAGGCGCTCGGCAGTCAGCATGGTCCGGGCCGGGCCGCTTTCGGTCAAGCCGTCGCCATGCACGAGCAGCACGCGGTCGCAGAAGCGCCAGGCCAGCGCCGGCTCGTGCAGCACCATCGCCACGGCCGCATTGTGCTCGCGCGCGGCCTTGGCGAACAGTTCGAGCATGGCGATCTGGTGCTTGAGATCGAGGTAGGCGATCGGCTCGTCGAGCAGGAAAAGCTGCGGCGCCTGCGCCAGCAGCGTAGCGATCGCCAGACGTTGCCGTTCGCCGCCGGAGAGCGTCTGGATGTCGCGCTGCTCGAAGTCGGCGAGATCGACGGCGGCCAGTGCGGCGCGAACGATCTGCGCGTCTTTCGTCGATTCCCAGCCCCAGCGGTCGAGATGCGGATGGCGGCCGACCAGCGCCGTCTCCAGCACCGTCGCGGCGAAGGCGTCGCCGCGCAATTGCGGCAGCCAACCGCGGAGCAGCGCGCTGCGGTGCGCGCCGAGTTCGGCATAGGTCGCGCCCCCGAGCCGCACTTCGCCCGCCTGCGGCGCACGCAGCCCGGCGAGGACGGAGAGCAGCGTCGACTTGCCGGCGCCGTTGCGGCCAAGGATGGCCAGCCGTTCGCCGGGCTGCAGCGTCAGATCGAGATCACGACAGAAGGTGCGCTGGCCGATGGCGACAGTGAGTTGGCGCGCTTCGAGCAAAGGGGCGTCTCTCCGCATCTCAGCCCCTCCGCCGCGCATCGCGGGCCAAGAGGAAAAGAAAGACCGGCACGCCGATCAGCGCTGTCAGCACGCCGACCGGCAATTGCTGCGGGGCGATCACCGTGCGTGCCAGCGTGTCGGCGATCACCAGCAGGCTGCCTCCCGCCAGCGCCGAAGCAGGCAGCAGCAGGCGCTGGTCGTTGCCCGCCGCCAGGCGCACCAGATGCGGCACGATCAGGCCGATAAAGCCGATCGACCCGGCCTGCGTCACCGCTGCCGCGGTTGCCAGCGAGGCGACGAGATAGACGCCGCGCCGCAGGCGACCGACCTGCACGCCGAGTGCCTGTGCCAGATCGGCACCGCGCGTCAGCAGGTTGAGTTCCCGCGCGAACGGCAGCGCAACCAGCAGCACGGCCGTGAGTACGCCAAGCGCCAGCTGCGGATTCATCGCCTGCGAGAGGTCGCCCATCAGCCAGAACAGCATGCCATGCAGTTTCTGGTCGGGAGCGATGGAGAGGATCAGTGCGACGATGGCGCCACAGCCGGCAGCGACAATAACGCCGGTGAGCAGCAGGCGCGACTGCGTCCAGGTGCCGTCGCCGTGCGCCAGCCCGAAAACAACAAGCATCGCCGCCAGCGCGCCGACGAACGACGCACCGCCGATCACCGCCGCCCCGGCGCCGAGCAGGATGGCGAGGATCGCCCCGACACCTGCCCCGCCGGAAATACCCAGCACGTACGGATCGGCCAGCGGGTTACGCAGCAGCACCTGCAGCAACGCCCCGGCCAGAGCCAGCAGGCCGCCACAGGCAAAGCCGGCCAGCGCGCGTGGCAGCCTTAGGCTGCGCACCACCTCGCCGTGCACGCTCGCCGAGCCGTCGAACAGCGCCGACAAAACCTCCCGTAGCGGAATGCGGATGCTCCCCGCCGCCAGCGCCAGCAGCACGCTCGCCAGCCCCAGCACGGCGAGGGCGAGAAGGATCAGCAGGGTGCGGCGGCGAGTGGGCATGGAGACTTGCTTGGGCTCTTACTTCGGTTGATAGCGAACGCCGACGAAAGCGTTGAAACCGCCGGTATTGTAGCCACGCACGGTTTCGTAGTCCTTGTCGAACAGGTTGTTGATCCGGCCTTCGATCGACACCTCCTTGCTGAGGGCATAGCGCGCCGTCAGGTTGACCAGGCTGTAGCCGCCCATCTCGTCCGTTTCACTGTTGGTGTTGTAACGCCGGCCGACGCCGACCCATTCGACCCCGCCGTTCCAAGCCCCCCAGCGCCGCGAAACGGCGAACGTCGCCTTGTCGCGGGCGCGGCGACCGAGCAGGAGATCGGTATCCTCGTTGCGCGCGTCGAGCCAGTCGTAGGCGGTACGTACCGACCAGTCGCCGAACTGCCCGGCGTAGGCCAGCGTCACGCCCTCCATCCGGGCGCTGGAGATGTTCTCGTAGGTCGAGCTGCTGAATGAATAGTCGATCAGGTTCTCGATCTTGTTGAGATACCAGGTCGCCGAGACCATGTGGCTTCCCCGCTCCCAGATCAGCGCCGCCTCGCGGTTCTTCGCCTCCTCCGGCTTCAGGTCCGCGTTGCCGTACCAGGACGCGAAGAGCTGGTAGAGGCTCGGCGCCTTGAACGCCGTCCCGTAGCTGGCTTGCGCGCGCAGCGTGTCGGTCAGCTGGTAGCCGTAGGCCAGCGCATAGGTACCTTTCTCTCCGAACTCGGAGTGGTCGTCGTGACGTGCGCTCAGCTGCCAGCTGTGATCGCCAAGGTGCGCCTTCCAGCCGGCGAGCAGCGAATCGGTACTCTGTTCCGCCGCGGCCGAATAGTTGTCGTCCGGCGTCGCCGTCTGCTTCAGCCGCTCGACCGCCAGCAAGGCCGTGCCGAGCGGCAATTTGACGTCGTTCTGCCAGGTCGTCTGGCTGTTCTTCGTCCGCAGCCAGTCGCCATCCGGCGACCAGGACGAATACGACTTCTGGTAATCGACGGCTTCACCGTACAGCAGCTTGCTCGTCCACGCGTCGGTCAGCCGGTTGCGCGTGAACACCTGCCACTGCTGCGTCTCGAACTCGACGCGATCGTCGAAATTGCCGTCGGCCGGGGTGTTGCCGCTGTCGTAGTGCGTCGCGCCGGCGTTCTGCCGGAACTTGATGCCAAGTTCGTGCCCCTTGGCCGGCAGGAACGAGAGCGAAGCGGCCCCGCCGGAATTGCGGTAGCCATCGTCATCGGCGTCCTTGTTCGAGGCATGCTTCTGCGCCGAAAAACCGTCCGACGACAGGTGGTTGCCCTCGATGCGGAACCGCCACTGTTCGTTGCCCCCCGACAGGCCGGCACTCGCCTGCCAGGTGTTGTGCGTGCCGTAGCCGGCGAAGGCATCAGGCTTCAGCCCTTGCGTCCCGGCGCGGGTGAAGATCTGGATCACGCCGCCGATCGCGTCGGCACCGTACAGCGCCGAGGCCGGCCCGCGCAGGATCTCGATCCGCTCGACGTCGGCCAACGGCAGGAAGCGCAACGGCGAACCGGAAAGGTCGACCGAATTGAGCGGGACGCCATCGACCAGCACCTTGGTCTGCTCGGGCCGCGCACCGCGCACATAGAAACTCGTCGCCGTGCCCGGGCCGCCCGAACTCGACGTCTGGATACCCGGTTGGCGGGCGAGCAGGTCGGCGATCGACTCCTGGCCGCTGGACTCGATCGCCGCGCGATCGATGACGGTCACGTCGGAGAGCAGTTCGTTGGCGCGCGTGGCCTGCCGGGTGGCGGTCACGACGACGACAGGGGCTTCGGAATCGGCAAGAACGGTTTGCGGAAAAGCGGCGAGCAGCGCCAAGGCGCCGGCCGTGAGGGCGGATCTGGATTGCATTCGACATCTCCATCGAACCGGCACACGTCCCCGAATGCCGGCAGAAAAGCAAAAGAAAGACGCCGACGGAGAAAAAACGAACCCGGACCCGATGTAAACGGGATGTCCGTGCCAGCCTCCCCGCGGCACTTTCCACCTTTGCGCACAGGCCGGTATCCGGGCTCACGAGTCTTGATGCACCGCCTTCCCAGGACTTCGCCCAGTGGCATTTCGATGCATCCACACTCGCTTACCGTTGCGGGGGCAGCACAGGCCTTGCGTCGTTACAGCACATCGACGCGCACCTGTTTCCCGTTCAACCGCCGGCAGCGAATCCGCCTGGCGGCACCTTGCGCAACTGATTTCCGATCCTCGAAGAAACGGAAGCGGCGATTATACTGCACACGGTTGCGACTTCACCGAGGTGGACGGAGTAGACAAATCACCTTTAGACTCCCCGCTTGTTCCTTGACTTGATTCGTTTCTGAAACCTATAGTCCGCCCATGCTCAACGAATTCAATGCGCTCGAAAGCAAAATCGCCCAGGCGGTAGCCCTTTGCCGCTCGCTACGGGAAGAAAACACGCAACTGCGCCAGCAACTCGCCGCCGCCGAGGCGGAGAAAAAGCGCCTTGCCGAACGCATGGACACTGCGCGCGAGCGGCTCGAAAAGCTTGCGCAACGATTGCCCGAAGGCGAAACCGCCGCTCTCTGAGTCCGCCCATGCCCAACGAAAGCCACTATCTCGACATCACCCTGCTCGGCAAGGAATACCGTGTCGCCTGCCCGCCCGAGGAACGTGACGCCCTGCAGAACGCCGTCGCCTACGTCGACAACCGGATGCGCGAAATCGCCGAGAAGACGCACAGCAACATCGCCGAACGGATCGCCGTGATGGCTGCCCTCAACATTGCCCACGAATTCCTCGCACAGGAACGTTTGCCGGCTGATTCGCCCGCCGAATTGCGCGCAGCCAGGGGGGTGGACATCGACGCGGCAAAGGGTAGAATCGCCGACATGGAAGCACAACTTGACGCGGTGCTCGCACCGCAGGAAAAGTTGCTTTGAGCTTCCGCCAGTTGTTCCCTGCAGTGTTCGTCAAGGCCATAGATTCCTTGAACCAATGCTAAATTGGCATCGGTAGCTGACCAAAAACTGCTGTTGTGTTCGCCCCTCCGTCGGGTGGACCTGATGCGGTAGGAAAGCTTCCTCATCTGGACCCCGGTTCAGGATGCCGGCCTAACGGCACAGGCGGGGACATTATTCGACAGCCCGGAAGGCGCCAGCCTCCCGGGCTGTTTCCTTTGTGCGCCCGGCACGGGCGCACTCCTGCGGGTGCAAGTCCCGCCGTAAGTTGATCACAGCGAACGAAGTGAAGCGCAACTGCGCGAGGGTGACCGAGCGTGGGAAGGAAGCGTGGATCGTAATCTGCGAGCCGATGGACAAGAACCGGATAGAAGGCGCTGCCGAGCAGGGCGAGCGGGCAAAGGACCGCGAAGCTCTCGTGATCAAGACGAAGCGGCGTAGATCTGGCGGTTGTGCAGAGAAGGAGTGCGTTCTTACCCGGGGGGATCTCGCCTTGTGCCTGAAAGGGCGACGTGGGACCACGGAGCGAGAAGTCAGCAAAGGCCATAGTAGTT